>JBDNCP010000065.1:0-24217 GCA_046719575.1 Cyanobacteriota bacterium | reverse complement strand
CGATAGCCATATTGCAAAATTTCCTGATGGTCGAATGCTAGCTCCGGCAACTGATTCATGGGATACCAAGCGATGCCGCTGACCCCATCGGCAATCAGTTCCGCATCCGCCAACCGCACCAGCGCAAAGTAGCTGACCGATAGGTAGCGCACGCCGTAGCGGTTGGGTGCTTCTCGCGGGTCGCGCTGGGGCCCGCCAAAGGTATAAAGCTGCTCTAGATAGAGATTGTTGACGCGAATTTTTTCGGACAGCACGCGGTAGGCGGCATCTTCTAGCGACTCGCCCTCGCGCACCAGCGTCCCCGGCAGCGACCAATAGCCCAGATAGGGGTCGTTGTCGCGCATGACCAGCAGCACCAGCAGCCGATTTTGTTCCGTATCGACCGAAAAGATGACGTTATCCACGCCCACTTTAAATTCTGCTAGCTGGTGTGGAGTGGGGTCACTAGGCTTGCGGGAGTGTCGTCCTGGCATGTGGTGTAGAGGCGCTGTTGGTGGATATATGCCTCGATGGGAGGGGTGAGCAGGTGGGGGTCTTTTTCGGTGCGGTAGGCCGTGGAAGAGGCGGGAATACCTTCGTGGGGGGCGATCGCCACTGTTGCGCCCAGTTTCCGCAGCGGCTCTAGATCCGCCTCTCGCAACGGATAGCCCGGCCGGGGCACCACCAGCAGCCGCACTGTTTGCAGCAGCGCCTCCACCCGATACCACTTGGGCAACTGCGCCACTAGGTCAGACCCCACCACTAGCGTAAACGTCGCTTGCGTCCATCGCCTCCGTGCCCGGTTCACCGTCACCAGCGCTCGCGGGTGGCTAAGGTCGGGATAGACGTGCAGATTCCGGCGAATTGGATGAATTTCAGCCACCATCAGCCGCAGCATGGCCGTGCGATGCTCTAGCGGCGTTTGGTGCGACTTGAACGGATTGTCCGAAGCCCACACTGCCACCTCATCAAACTGATCTGCCAGCCACACCAGGATATCCTGATGTGCTTTAGTGGGTGGGTCGGCGCTGGTTCCAAATAGGGCGATGTGCATGTTAAGGGGGGGTGAGAGACGGAAAAAACGAAAAACGAAAAATAAAAAACGAAAAACAAAAAACGAAAAACAAAAAAATCTTCGTTCTTCGTTCTTCTCTCTTTCTTCTTTCTTTCCTCACTCCAACCCTCCATCACTCCGAATCCGTGCCTGCGTCTCTTCTGTCAAACTATGCAGCGCGGGGGTGATTTCTGGCGTGTAGGGGTCGATGCAGATGACTTGGCGGAGGGTGGAGGGTAAGGCGGCGACGTTGGCGCGGGTGCGCTGGGCGATCGCCTCCAGGCTTTCGGGATGGGTGATGCGCTGCCCCTGCTTCATCACCTGTTGCAGCAGCGGGCGGGCGGTAGGGTGCGATTCGGTGCAGAGGCCAAGGCGATCGCCCCCAAAGTGTCCGTCTTCGACATGGCGAAACACCTGCTTGCGGCCGGGATAGGTGGCTTTGCCGCTGGAGCCTTTGAGCGTGGGAATGCTGTCGATTTCGACGAGCTTATACACGCCGTTGACCGGGGAACCCGTGACCAGTTTCGTGCCAAAGCCGTAGCCGTCGATGCAGGCTCCAGCCTGTTTCAGCCGCTCGACTTCATATTCATCTAGGTCGCCGCTGGCAAAGATGGGAACCCCAGGGAGGAGCGATCGCACCGATTTCGACAGTTCTGCCAAATCACCAGAATCGAGCCGCACACCGCCCAGTTCTGGCCCCTCGGTTTTGATCTGCTCTGCCAGTCGAGCCGCCGCCGCTTCGGAGTCGTAGGTGTCGATCAGCAGTGGCGCTTTGGGAAAATAGCGGTGAAACGCGGTGAATGCGTCCTGTTCACTGCCCTCCAGCGCCTCCAGCGCCATCACCAGCGAGTGGGCCATCGTGCCACTAGGCTTGCACCCCAGTTGCAGTGCCGCCAGCACGTTTGACGTGGCATCCAGCCCGCCTGCCAGCGCCGCCCGCGCCGCCCAAATCGAGGCCTGGGGGCTAAAGGCCCGCCGCGTGCCAAATTCCAGCAGCGTCGCTTCGGGTCCCGCCAAATCTCGCAGCCGCGCCGCCCGCGTCGCAATTAGCGTTTGATAGTTCAGCGTGTTCAGCAGGTAGGTTTCCACCAACTGCGCTTGCCAGAGCGGAGCTTCGATCCGCAGCATCGGCTCATGGGCAAATACGACCGTTCCCTCTGGCACTGCCCACACATCGCCGCCAAAGTGCCCCGTTTCCAAAATGTCCCAAAAAGCAGCAGGCGCGTGGTCAAATATCCCAGTCGCTTTCAGCGCGTCAATCTGGCTCGTGCTAAATTGCAACTGTTGCAGATAGTCCAGCGCTTGCTCTAGGCCCATCGCCACTAGATAGCCAAAGCTCTGGGGCAGCCGCCGCACAAACAGTTCAAAACTGGCAGGGCGCAGGGCCAGCCCTTCACCCACGTAGCAAGCTGCCATTGTGAGCTGATAAAGATCGGTCAGCAATCCATAGTCTGCGGGTGTAATGTTCAGCGCAGAGGCAGCCATAAACCAAGTTGGTGAGTTATGGGGTGAAGTAGGGCGAGAACCAGAGGGACGAACTGAAGCATGGGTGAGCGGATATGATCGAAATTATAGTAACTTCAACCATAAATGTCTATCGCTAAACCGGAATATTTCAGAGGAGATGCCAAATAAATCGGTTTTAGACCGATCCGGCTGTACCCAGTTTTACTAAAAAAAACCAAAAACTGAACCAAGACTTTCCCTAAGGCTGCGTCGGAATGTTGCTAGAAATCTTAAGCATTTTCGCCTGGACTGGACTTCTAACCTGCGGCTAGTCTTGAAGCCAAGCCTCGCAGTCTGACCAACGTCGTTTTGGGGCGATCGCCCAGCGTTGCAAGCAATCCATCGTTTTGCAAGGGCCAGTTTAGGGCGATCGCCTTTTCCATCCACACCTTGAGAGTCCCAACACCGCCGCTCTATGGATATTTCCGTTCTCACGCAAACCTTTGTGGCAATCTTTGTGCTGGCTGATCCATTGGGCAATGCGCCAATCGTTGTGCTGCTGACTAAGGGCATGGATATCGACCAAAAAAACCGCGTTGTCGATCGCGCCACGCTGGTTGCCACGCTAATTTTGCTGGGCTTTGCCTTTGTTGGTCAGCCGATTCTCACTTACTTGCACATCAGCACGGCCTCGCTCAAGGTGGCGGGTGGACTGTTGCTGCTGCTAGTTGCACTAGATATGTTGCAGGGAGAGATTAATACCTATGAAGCGGAGCAAGAGCGCGATGTTGCAATTACGCCATTGGCGCTGCCGCTGCTGGCGGGGCCCGGTGCGCTGACCACCGTCACGCTGCTAATGGCAGATCGCCCCACGGCTCGCCTGAGTGTAGTGCTGGGAATTGTTCTATCTATGTTCGTCACCTGGATCATTGTGCGCCAGTCTACGCGCATCGAAAAATGGCTAGGCGAAACTGGAACCATTATTGCGGCCAAACTGCTGGGCTTTATCCTAGCGGCGCTGGCGGTAGAAATTGGCAGTGAGGGGATTCGGGAGTTGTTTTTATCGTAGAGGTGGGTAGGGTGGTGAGGTGGTGGGATGGTGGGATGATGAGATTAGAAGAGAGGAGGTAGGTGTTGGGGGATCAGATCATCTCAGATCATCTTACTGCTGCATTTCATATCCCCTTATCCATCAACCTTCCCAATCCCCTAAATTGCTCCAGCCATGCGTCGCCTTTTATCGTTGCTCCTCCTTTGCCTCTGCTTGACGGGCTGCATTCAATATGACGTGGGCATTACCTACGACAGCCAGACCCACGGCGAACTGGTGCAGCGGATTCGGCTGGATGGGCAAATTCCGGCGGCGCGGCGATCGACGGCGCGGGCGTGGCTGGAGGGGCTAGAGCAGCAAGCGCGGAACCTGGGCGGCAAGGTGCGCCACCCGTCCAAGCAGGAGTCGCTGATTACGATTCCGTTTAACAATGGCAAAGATCTAGCCGCAAAGTTCAATCGCTTTTTTAACCCGTCGCAGGAGGAGCGGCGGCAACTCTGGGGAAGCGACCTAGCGGAACTGCCTGCGATCGGCGCTCAACTAACCATCCGCGAAAATAATCTGCTGTTGGTGCAGCGCAATCGCCTAACCCTAGACCTGGACTTGCGATCGCTTGCCGTTCGCGGGGCAGATGGCCGCCTACTCGTGTCGCCCGGTGGTCTGCTGGATATAGATTTCAGGCTGAATACGCCTTGGGGTTTGCGGCGTGTAGACGGCACGCCAGCGCCAGAACTGGACGATCGCAGAGCATTTCCGAAGGAAAATCGCCAATTGACCTGGAGTTTGCAACCAGGAGAACTCAATCATCTGGAGGCGGTATTTTGGGTGCCTAGTCCGCTCGGTCTGGGAACAGTGGCGATCGCCGCGATTGTTGGCATTGGCACTCTGATTAAAGCGCTGCTGGAGGGGAATGGGGACGGGTTGGGGTGACGGGGGAGGGACGGAAAACATGAAAAACGAAGAACGAAGAACGAAGAACGAAACCTCTTCCCTCTTCGTTCTTCCCTCTTCGTTCTTCCCTCTTCGTTCTTCCCTCTTCCCTCCTAACTTCCCACCTCTGGTTCTCGCTCGGTGCGAATCCACTGGGTTTGGCGATTGGTAACGAAGCCAAAGTAGCGAGGAATCTTGCGAAGCACGTAGAGTGGAATGCTGAGCAAGGCGCTGGCGGGAATCAGATCCGTGCCGAAGCGTACCCACGCGCCGGAAATTGCGCCCAGCAGCAGGCAGCCCTGAGCCAGCAGCAGCGCCGCAGGTAGGGCAGATGCGCCCAACAGCAGGGCGATCGCCGCTATTCCCAGCACTACGGCCCACAGCATCACCAGCAGCGACAGAGGCGGTACGGCCAGGTCGAGGGCGATCGCCAGCAGGTCAACACGCCCTTGCCGCAGCGCTTCCCCCAGCAGCCGGGGGACTTGAGTCATCAGCGTGTGCAAGTGACCATGTTCCCAGCGGGTGCGCTGCTTGTCGGCGGCGGACTGGCGAGAGGGCAGCAGCCCCATTACATAGGCTGTGGAGCAAAATAGGGGCGGATGTCCGGCGATCGCCAAGTCCAGCCCAAGCTGCATATCTTCCACAATATTGCTGCTGGCTAGCGGCATCTCCCGAATCACGTCCCAAGGGAAGGCCATGCCCGTGCCCGTCAGCAACGATGGCAGTCCCAAGCGCGATAAGCCCAGCAGTCGCACCTGATTTTTCACCAGAAACGCGAGGGACGAGACGGCTGTGGCAGCGCTGGGGCGCGGCGGTGTTTCCATTAGATAGACCGATTGCACAGGGCGATGCGTTGCTGCCGACAGAGTCGCGATTTCAGACAGCGCGCCCGCATTCATCCAGCAGTCTGCATCCGCCATCACCACGACCTCCGGCGGATTTTTGGCGAGATGACGCAGCCCAAAATCTAGCGCATAGCCCTTGCCACGACGGTTGAGATCGCGCCGCTCAATCACCTCCGCACCGGCCGCAAAGGCGATGGCGGCAGTGTCGTCGGTGCAGTTGTCGGCGACGACTAGCAGGCGATCGCCCGCCTGGAGCTGCGGCAAAATCGTGGCGATCGTCGCGCCGATGCCCGCTGCTTCGTTATGGGCTGGCATCAGCACCGCCGTCCGAGGATGCACCCTGCGGCCCCGAATTCTAGGCGCAGGCAGCGGCAGCAGCGCCATCACACATTCTACAAACAGTACCAACACAGGCACCAGCAGCAGTCCACCAAGACCCAGTAGCAAAAGATTGAGCAACAGCATAGGGCTTCGCCTTCAGCAACCATTCAAAACGCACAAATCAAGACGCGCAACAAGACACACAGACCAGCGCTCTCTTAGTGTGGGTGGAGAATGGCAGCGGCTAACTCCGAAAACTCACGCAATTTGCCAGCCTGCTAGAATTCGTAGGTTGAGATGATTGGCTTATTCCAGCAATCAACCATGTTCTTTTAGGCGAATTACACAATCGCTGGGTCAACTGCACTACTGATTCCAGCAGCCGCTTGTTTGAGCATCTGATTTATCAGATCAGCCGCTGTCTGCGAAACAATAGCCAGACCCCACTAACCGAGTGGGCAAGGATCTTATTTCAGTTGCAGCTTGCAGAAATATCTCAGCAAAAGCTTTCATTGCACCAAGTTGCTGAAGTCCAGGCGCTCGCAGCCCAGCTTGCTTGCTACCCTAGCGGTGCAGAAATCTGTCAGATGTTTGATGTTATTCATACTTTTCTCAAGGGCGATCGCCTTGCGCCTCTCGCAGAGATAGTTTCTCATACAGATCTCCGCTTTCTCTGCAAAAAAGATGCGCTGAATCCACCCGCACTAGAGATTTTACGTCAATTGCAAATAATCGCAACCGACCTCTACACATCTGGGCAAACCAGTCGAGTCAATCAACAGGCGGCCTTGCTGCGAACAACCAACACGCTCAACTTGCTAGAAGAAAAGCTCGACACACACGTTATTACGCCTGAGCGAATCCTGTTGCGACAAGTGATTCATCACTGGCAGCATCTTGCTTGCATAGCCAGTGGAGACATTGGCAACGCCCAACTTCTTCAGCCAGTTCCTAACCCCTATGTCATCGGCAACCCAGTGACAGGTAGCCTCTTTGTGGGTCGAGAGGACATTATGCGTCGGCTCGAAGAACTCTGGTTGCCTAGTCACCAAGTACCGTCTGTGGTGTTATACGGGCAGCGGCGCATGGGAAAATCGTCAATCTTGCACAATCTTGAAGCTATTTTGGGCGATCGCGCTGTTATCATTGACTTCAATTTGCAAGTCATGGGCATTGTCAACAACACCCACGAGTTGCTCTATGCGCTTGCCATAGAAATGTACGATGGGCTGCCTCAGCCCTTACCTACTACATTCCAGGAACCCCAGCTTTCTCAGTTCACTCAGACTAATCCTTATCAATCTTTTCTGCGGTTCCTTAAGCATCTTGACGCTGTGCGAGCTGGCAGGCGATTTATTATCACAGTTGATGAGTTTGAGTTGCTAGAACAGTTGATTGAAGCCAGTGTAGTAGAACAACGATTGATCACCTTTTGGCGAGGGCTAATTCAAACCTATCCGTGGTTTGTGATGGTCTTTGCTGGCCTGCATACTCTTGATGAAATGCGGCAAGACTACTGGTGTCCGCTTTTTAGTAGCGTAACCGCCATTCCAGTGGGGACTCTCTCGTTTTCAGCAGTGCGGCAATTAATTACGCAACCCTCGCCTGATTTCGAGTTGGAATATGATTCGGCAGTTATTCAGAAAATTTTTACCCTTACGAATGGACAGCCTTACCTTGTGCAACTTCTAGGACACACGCTGGTTACTTATTTTAATCGGATGGTATTTGAGCGAGGCACTTCACGAGATAAGAAGATAACGTTTGAGGATTTGGAAATTGTGATCAATTCCTCAAGCTTTTATCGAGATGGAGACGCTTATTTTATGGGAATTTGGCGGCAGGCAGAAAGTGTCCAGCCTAATTATCTATCTCAAGTACTGTTTTGCTTGTGCGATCGCCCACTTTCTATCTCAGAGCTTTCAGATAAAACAAATTTAAGTGCTTCTACGCTCCAGTCAATTCTTTCAATATTACAAAAACGGGGCATTGTCGTGAAAGCAAACGGACGTTATACCTACACCGTTGAGCTAATGCGTGGTTGGTTAAAGCGTATCCGCCTGCTAGATGTGAATCGCAGATTTAGCGGCGGCTAGATTCGTTGATCGAGAAAACAAAATGTCGCAAGATGTTTGCAAAACTATAATTGCTGCGCTTGCAATCGCCAAGGGTTGGCTGTCTGATGATTTGCAGTGGATGATTGGGAAGGAGCCAGCAGGCAATTCACAGGCAATTCAAATGCGATCGCCCCTGCTGGTAGGATGAAGGCTAGTAGCAAATCTAAACAAAACCTAAAGCAGTCATGACTCACTTCCCCGATCCGGCCCCTGCCCACGGCGGGACGTTGATTAACCGAATCTGCACCCCAGAGCAGCGGCAAGAATTTTTAGACAAAGCCGACTTTTTGCCCCGACTTCGGCTTGACGAGCGGGCCGTGTCAGATTTGGAGCTAATCGCAATCGGCGGCTTTAGCCCCCTAGCGGGCTTCATGGAGCAGGCGGATTATCGGCGCGTAGTAGATGAGATGCATTTGGCAAACGGTCTGCCCTGGTCGATTCCAATCACGCTGTCGGTGACGGAAGAAGAAGCCGAGCCGCTGAAAGAGGGAATGCTGGTGCGGCTAGATGACTCTCTAGGGCGGTTTGTTGGCGTGCTGCAACTGACGCAAAAGTATACCTACGACAAGGTTCATGAAGCGCTGCACGTCTATCGCACCAACGAAGAAAAGCACCCTGGCGTGAAGGTGGTTTACCGCCAGGGGCCGGTGAACTTGGCAGGGCCAGTGTGGCTGCTTCAGCGCGATGCTCATCCACGCTTTCCGACGTATCAGATTGACCCGGCCGAGTCGCGGGCGCTGTTTCGTGATAAGGGCTGGAAAACGATTGTTGGCTTTCAAACCCGCAACCCTATCCACCGGGCCCACGAATACATTATTAAATGCGCGATGGAAATCGTGGATGGGCTGTTTTTGCATCCGCTGGTGGGCGCGACCAAAGAAGACGACATTCCAGCCGACGTACGGATGCGCTGCTACGAAATCATGCTGGAACACTATTTTCCAAAAGACCGGGTGATCCTGGCGATCAACCCCGCTGCGATGCGCTATGCCGGGCCACGGGAGGCGATTTTCCATGCGCTGGTGCGAAAAAATTACGGCTGCACGCATTTCATTGTGGGGCGCGACCATGCAGGCGTGGGAGATTATTACGGCACCTACGACGCACAGCATATTTTCGACGAGTTTGACCCCCTGGCGCTGGGCATTACGCCGCTGAAGTTTGAACACGCCTTCTATTGCACCCGCACTGACCAGATGGCGACAACCAAAACCAGTCCGAGTGGCCCCGAGGAGCGGATTCACCTGTCGGGGACGAAGGTGCGTGAAATGCTGCGAAACGGACAACTGCCGCCGCCGGAGTTTTCTCGCCCGCTGGTGGCGGCTGAGTTGGCGCGGGCGATGCAGATTCCGCAGCCATCGTTTGAGATTTAGGGTTGAGTGGATTGAGGGAGTCGGGTTAGGGCGATCGCTCGGATGCTGTGCTTTCCACTCAGCAGCGATAGGATGAAAGTAGAACTCCAACCCATACACGAAAGGAACTAGAGGAGATGGCGATTTTTCGTCAATATATTGCACCGCTGCTGGTGGTGTTGATGTTTGTGCTGGCGCTGGTGGTGGTGAGTGCCCGCATCTTTTTGCCTGAAGACATGGCCGCCCCTGCGCCCAGCGAGGCGGTTGAGCCGGTCGGATGGGGCAATTCCGATGAGCTGACGGCTCTGGGGACGGCTGCATCGCTGGATGTGCTGATTTACGGACTGCCAGATGGAGCGGCGATCGCTCCAGCAAGCTAAGCAATGGCCACTCGTTCTGGTGACCTGTGATTGACACTGCCGATCTGTGCCCCGGATACCTGATTTACCGCAGCGCAGGGCTGGATCGAGCGCTGCTGGTCAAGTTTATGCAGCGCACTTATTATGAACTGTTTCCCAGTGAAGGGTTTGAACATCTTGCACAGACTGTTGAGCAATATTTTTCTGCGGATACGCCGCTCTGGTGGGCCCGTTCTCATGCCGATTTGGGCTTGCGAATTCCCGATCCGGTGGCTTGTTTGTGGATGGGCAGCGCGGTAGACCAAGTGCGGGGCGATCGCCATGCTCACATTTTCTTGCTCTATGTCGCGCCAGAGCATCGTCGTCGGGGAATCGGCACTGCCCTAATGCGCCAAGCAGAGGATTGGGCCAGAAATCGGGGCGATCGCCAAATCGGGCTGCATGTGTTCTGCCAAAACCAACCTGCGCGACGGTTGTATGAATCGCTGGGCTACGTACCGCAGTCGCTCTGGATGGTGAAGCCGCTCGATCGCTAGGCCGAGATAGGGGGGCGGGGTCAAAGGGGCAGATTTGGGATTTTAGATTTGGGGTTTCAGTCACGGCTGGAAGCGTTAGGGACACTGTGCAAGACTGGTATAGGTCACTAGCGATCTAGAGTCCAAAATCTAAAAATCCAAAACTCATCCTGTCTAAGTTCGTCGAGCGCTTGACTTAAAAGGAGAACACCCCATGACCCCCAGCGAAATCAACTGCGCCGAAGCGTGCAAAAATGGCTGTATTTTGGGCGATCGCTGCCCCAACCAGGAATATCGCAACCAGGCCTCACGGTTCATCGAAACCACGTCGCTGGATAAGATGCTGGAAATGGCGGAGGAAGCGTTGCGACGCAAAGCAATGACCCCCCCCAAGTGGGTGTTTCCAGAAGACGGCATTGCCCCGGATGTTGAGTAAGATACCCGCATCTGCGAGGATAGGCCGCGTGGGCACTTCAATCAGCCACCTGAGCGATTATTCAGGCGACTATGACGACGAAGACTTCGACATGCTGGAGCCAGCGTCGTCAGTAGGTTCAGCGTCCGATGTAGAACTGGTGGTGGAGCAAGGACTGGGTGCGGGCGATCGCCTCGACCGCTATCTAGCGGCGCACCTGCCCAATCTCTCTCGCGCCCGCCTGCAAAAGCTGATCGAGCAGGGGCAGGTGCAGGTCAACGGTGTGCCCTGTACTTCCAAAAAAGCAGAAGTGCAGACGGGCGATCGCCTCAGTGTGTCCATCCCACCAGCCGAGCCGCTGGCGCTGCAAGCCGAAGCCATTCCCCTCGACATTCTGTTTGAAGATGCACATCTAATTATTGTGAACAAACCTGTAGGGCTAGTGGTGCATCCTGCGCCGGGCCACACCACAGGGACGCTTGTGAATGCGCTGCTAGCCCACTGTCCCGACCTGACCGGCATTGGCGGGGTGCAGCGACCAGGCATCGTGCATCGGCTCGATAAAGATACAAGCGGGGCGCTGGCGATCGCCAAAACCGAGGCTGCCCATCGGCATTTGCAGGCTCAGTTCAAAACCAAAACTGCCCGACGCACCTATCTAGCAGTGGTCTACGGTGCGCCCAAGTCGGAGGCGGGAACCGTAGACGCGCCCATTGGCCGCCATCCGGTCAATCGCAAAAAGATGGCAATCGTGCCCGAAGATCGCGGCGGGCGGCGGGCAGTCACGCACTGGCAGGTGATTGAGCGCCTGGGCAACTATACACTGATGCAATTTGACCTAGAAACGGGGCGTACGCACCAAATCCGCGTCCACAGTGCCCATCTGGGTCATCCAGTAGTGGGTGACCCGGTCTATAGCAGCAGCAAATCAGTTGGCGTTAACTTGCCAGGGCAGACGCTCCATGCGTGGAAACTGCGGCTACAGCACCCGATTTCTGGGCGAGAAATTGAGGCGATCGCCCCACCGCCAGAATCTTTCTCAACGCTTTTGCGCGTTTTGCGGCAGCGTTTTGTGTGACAAATCTCAAATTCGCGAAGGATTTGTTTACATTGCTTAAAATTATGAGTGGATTCAAAGCACCCTCAAAGAGTATTTATACCTTTGTCTAGGCAAAGGTTTCCAAAATTCTTAAGAGAATCTAAAACCTGCGATTTGGCTTCCATGAGGCATTCACCAGGGCAAAATTGTAAACAAATATGCCGAAAACTCTTTGCAAAAATACGGCGAAAAGCCTTGCACACGAGGGCTTTGCGGGAACATCTGATCAGCTCCATGCAATTTAATAACTTGTAACAATTAAATGGGTTAACCGCATTGTATAAAGAGATTCGGAAGGGTACAAACCACAGACAGAGTACGACAATTCGCTGGTTTGCCAGGTTCTCAACCTTCTCATCTAACTGTGAAGTTTTTCTCAGATTTATGAGAAGCACCTGCCTCCGGGAAGATGAGTCCAGCGGCCAAGCCGTTCTCTCTCAATCTGTGGAGGCCGTTCCAGGCTGTATGTGTCGCTGTGTTAACTCAGCACTGCTTCCATCAGCAACAGTGAAGACTGGGCTACCTTTCATCCAGTTTTTAAGACCGAACTCAACCAAAACGATTAGGAGATTGAGTCCATGTTAGATGCTTTCGCTAAAGTCGTTTCCCAGGCTGACACGAAGGGAGAGTTTCTGAGCAGCGCCCAACTCGACGCTCTGAGCAATATGGTCAAGGATGGCAGCAAGCGTCTGGATGCCGTTAACCGTATGACCAGCAACGCTTCCACCATCGTTGCCAATGCTGCTCGCTCTCTGTTTGAAGAGCAACCCCAGCTGATCCAGCCCGGTGGAAATGCCTACACCAACCGTCGGATGGCTGCTTGCTTGCGCGACATGGAAATCATCCTGCGCTATGTGACCTACGCAACGCTGGCAGGTGACCCCAGCGTGCTGGATGACCGCTGCCTGAACGGCTTGCGCGAAACCTATCAAGCGCTGGGTGTGCCCGGTGGTTCTGTGGCTGCTGGCGTTGCCAAAATGAAGGATGCTGCGATCGCCATCGTCAACGACCCCAACGGGATCACCAAGGGTGACTGCTCTGCGCTGGTGTCTGAAGTGGCCAGCTACTTCGATCGCGCTGCTGCTGCGGTTGCGTAATTTGGCTTTGGTGACGAGAATGGCGCTGCCTAAGGCAGGCTGACGTTCTGAAGCCAAGTTTTCGGCGCTCTGCCGATGGTTTTCAAAATAACTCAAGGACAACTTTAGGTTTTTTAGGGAGATATCTCGACTATGAAGACCCCGATTACTGAAGCGATCGCCGCAGCAGATACCCAAGGCCGTTTCCTCAGCAACACCGAGTTGCAAGCTGTTAACGGTCGCTTTGAGCGTGCCGCTGCTAGCATGGAAGCTGCTCGTGTGCTGACTAACAACGCCCAAGCTCTGATTGACGGTGCTGCAAACGCTGTGTATCAGAAGTTCCCTTACACCACCCAGATGCAGGGCGCAAACTATGCTTCCGATGCTCGCGGCAAGTCCAAGTGCGCTCGTGACATCGGCTACTACCTGCGGATCATCACCTACTCGTTGGTTGCAGGTGGCACTGGCCCTCTGGATGAGTACCTGATCGCTGGTCTAGATGAAATCAACCGCACCTTCGATCTGTCTCCTAGCTGGTACGTGGAAGCGCTGAAGTACATCAAGGCGAACCACGGTCTGTCGGGTCAGGCTGCAAATGAAGCCAACACCTACATCGACTACGCAATCAACGCCCTGAGCTAGTTGATTGTGCTTGCCCGGAAAGGTAAGCAATTGCTGGTTCACAACTGGCAGGGGTTTACCTCTCCGGGCATTGTTATATCTGTGTGTGATGTGTTTGGTTTGCGGTATTTAGGCTGTTTTTTGCGCCGGGTTATCGCAGCTAGCATGATTCACGCTAATTTTTGACTGAAGATCTGTTGAAGATTTGTGTTTTATCTTGGCACGCTTGTGGCAAGAGCGGAGCAATCTAGGAACACAAGGGATCAAGGGCGGCAGAGTTCGGCTTCTTGGGGTGTCTGAGCTTTCGTTCTTGTCTTTGCGTTCCAGCTTTGCCGGGTTGATTCTCTGCGCTGGACGCTGAGCATCAGGCATTCTCTGGTCACAAGGGCTTTTGAACACCGAGTGTTAGCTTTAGCAGGAGGGACTTGAGATGAGCAGTCTGGTTGCAGCAGATCGATTGGGCATTGCTGCGTTTTCGCCGAGCGATCGCGTAGAGCTTCGTCCAAGCTGGACAGAAGACGACGTGCAGGCTGTGATTTGGGCGGCCTATCGTCAGGTTTTGGGTAACGATCACCTGATGGCGAGTGAGCGCCTGACGAGTGCAGAGTCGCTTTTGCGTCAGGGGCAGATCAGCGTCCGCGATTTTGTGCGGGCGATCGCCCAGTCTGAGCTATATAAGGAAAAGTTTTTCTATTCCAATCCCCAGGTTCGATTTATCGAACTGAACTATAAGCATCTGTTGGGTCGCGCACCCTACGATGAGTCAGAAATCGCCTTCCACGTTGACCTGTATAACCGGCAGGGCTATGAGGCAGAGATCAATTCCTACCTCGACTCGGCAGAATATCAGGAAAGCTTTGGCGATTCGGTCGTGCCGTCCTATCGCGGGTTCAACTCGCAGCGGGGGCAAAAGACTGTCGGCTTTACGCGCATGTTTCGGCTATATCGCGGCTATGCCAACAGCGATCGCGCTCAATACGGCAAAAACCGCGCCCGTCTGACGCAGGAAGTAGCTTATAACCTGCCCATGCCTATCCAGCCCCCTTCGACGGGTCGCGTTAGTGAGTTTGTCGGAGGCGAATCTGGGTTGGTAGGTGCAGCAGCGGGCGATCGCGACCAACTCTATCGAGTCCGCTATATCCAGGCTGCTGCCAGCGGACGAGTCCCCCTGCGACTCAGCAATCGCAATCTGCTCGTCTCCTATGACCAGCTTTCTACACGCCTCCAGCAGATCAATCGCGCCGGCGGTCGGGTGCTTAGCATCAGTGCCGTCTAGGGTGCAGGGTAGCCTCAGGAATCGCCTGCTACCCGTTTGAGTTCCGGTTTTTAGTGGTTGGGGTTTGGGGTCAGCTTCAAGCGCCAACCGCTTCCAAGCCATTCGCAAACACGAAGGAGAGATCGACCGTGCCAGTTACCGCAGCAGCATCCCGTTTGGGAACATCTCCGTTTGACGGAGCGCCCCGGGTAGAACTCCGCCCCAACTACACTAAGGAGGATGTCGAAAACGTCATCCGCGCTGTCTATCGGCAAGTGTTGGGCAATGACTATTTGATGAAGTCCGAACGACTCACGAGCGCTGAATCACTCCTCCGCGACGGCAACATCAGCGTCCGTGAATTTGTCCGCGCCGTTGCCAAGTCTGACCTTTACAAGCAGAAGTTCCTCTACGGCAACTTCCAGACCCGTGTAATCGAGCTGAACTACAAGCACCTGCTGGGTCGTGCGCCCTACGATGAGTCGGAAGTAATCTTCCACCTGGATTTATATGAAACCCAGGGATTTGACGCTGATATCGACTCCTACATTGACTCAGAGGAGTATCAGTCTAACTTCGGCGAAAGCATCGTGCCCTACTATCGCGGCTTCGAGTATTATGCTGGGGCCCGTACGGTCGCCTTCAACCGTATGTTCCGTCTCTATCGGGGCTACGCCAACAGCGATCGCTCTCAGGCAGAGGGTCGGGTGCCTCATCTAGCCCGCGACTTGGCTCAAAACAAGCCGACCTCCATCGTCAGTCCTTCTGGTAGCGGTAGCTTCGCTTTCTACCGTGCTTCGGATGACGTCGCTCCTAGCAAGTGCTTGGGTGGCTCTGTTGGCGAAAGCACCCGGGTCTATCGCATCGAAGTCGCAGGTTTGCGAAATGGTGGCTCTGGTGTCGGCTATCCCAAACTGCGCCGTAGCAGCACTGCCTACTTGGTGCCCTACGATCAACTCTCTGCCCGGATGCAGCAAATCCAGCGCCAGGGTGGTCGCATCGTGAGTGTGTCGCTGGCCAGCGCTAGCTAGGGTTTAGGAGTTGGGGTTTGGGGTTGAGCGTTTGTTTTATATCCAGGGCATTCGGCTTGGCTCCTAACCCTTGATTCCTCACCTTCCTTTACCCCCTACGAATACCCCCTACGAATACCCCCTACGAAATGGAGAACAGAAACAATGTACGGTCAAACTGCTGTGGGAAGTGCTGCTAACTCGCCTTCGGGGGCACGCATGTTTCGCTATGAAGTGGTGGGTCTGCGCCAGAGCCAGGAGACAGACAAGAATAATTACGCGATCCGTAACAGCGGCAGCGTGTTTTTCACAGTTCCCTACAACCGCATGAATGAAGAGATGCAGCGCATCCTGCGGATGGGTGGCAAGATCGTCAAGATCGAACCGCTAACGAGCAACTCGTAGGAACGCGATCGCCCCTTGGACGGAACGCGGACACACCCAGGTTCAGGAATGCTTGAGGGAATATCGGAGACGCAGTTTGAGGAATCGACCGCTGCATCAGAGGCCGCTGGCGCAGAGACGCTGACGGTAGAGCAGGCGATTGCCAACCTTTCCCACCCTGACACCAGTCTGCGCTATTACGCGGCCTGGTGGTTAGGGAAATTTCGCGTGTCTGATCCGGCGGCTGTAGATGCGCTGATTGTGGCGCTGCGCGACGAGTCTGATCGGACGGAACTGGGCGGCTATCCACTGCGGCGGAATGCGGCCCGGGCGCTGGGAAAGCTGGGCGATCGCCGCGCTGTTCCGGAGCTAATGGAGTGCCTCGCCTGTGAGGACTTCTACGTGCGCGAGTCGGCGGCGCAGTCGCTGGGGATGCTAGGCGATGCGTCCTGTGTGCCTAAGCTTCGATCGCTGCTGGCGGGTGGCGTAGCGGCTGCGGTCAAGGTTCCGGGCCGGCCCCATCTGGCGCAGCCCTACGAAGCCATTCTGGAAGCCCTCGGTGCATTGGGCGCGGTCGAGGCAGTCGAGGAGATTCGCCCGTTTGTCGAGCATCCACTCCAGCGGGTTCAGTATTCCGCTGTGCGGGCGCTCTATCAACTGACGGAAGACGCAGCCTACGGCGATCGCCTGGTGGCCGCGCTGCAAAGCGACGACATTAACCTGCGCCGGGTTGCCCTGTCTGATCTAGGCGCTGTGGGCTATCTCCCCGCCGCCGAGGCGATCGCCACCGCCGCCACCGAAAACAGCTTCAAGCTCTTTTCCCTCAAGGGATTGCTCGAACGTGCCGTCCGTCAGTCGCCCAACCCCCTCAGCGCCGACGCGATTCGGGTGATGACGCTGATGGACGGGATGCTGTAGGCAGGCTGTAAAGGGAGAGAGGGGGAGAAAACGCCCACCCATCCCGTCACCCATCCACCCCGTCACCCCGCCCCATGCCCACTCCCCTCGCCACCCTCATTGCCGACATCGACCAAGCCGATTCGCCGGAGCGGTTGATTGCGGCGGTGCAGGCGTTGGCAGCGGCACGGCTAGAAGAAGGGATTCCGACGCTGATTCGGGCGCTGGGGTTCAACAATCCCGGTGCGGCAGTGATGGCGGTGAAAGGGCTGGTGCAGATGGGCGAGGCGGCAGTGATGCCGTTGCTGACGCTGCTAGACGACTACAACTATGGAGCGCGGGCCTACGCGATTCGAGCGTTGGCGGCGATCGCCGATCCCCGCGCTTTGGACGTGCTGCTCTCGGCTGCTGAGACGGACTTTGCCCCCAGCGTGCGCCGCGCCGCCACCAAAGGCATAGGGCAGTTGCACTGGTTCAAACTGCCGGAGTCTGAGCAGGCGATCGCCCAATCCCGCACCTACGATACGCTGGTTCGCATTCTGGATGATGCCGACTGGTCAATCCGCTACGCAGCGATCGCTGGTCTACAAGCCCTAGGACAGTCTGCATCTCGCTTGCAGCCACAGATCGTGGCAACGTTGCAAACGCTCGAAGACTCGGATATTGCCGTGCGGGCGCGAGTCCAGTGGGCGATCGCCACGCTGCAATCTCCCCAGCCTGTTCCCAACAGTTTCCCTGGCTCCCAAACCCCAATCCCAAACCCCTAACTTCTAACCACCATGTCAATTCCCCTGCTCGAAATCACTCCCAAAACCCAGAACCAGCGCGTATTTGGCTACGACGTTCCAGACGAGGATGACGCTCGAATTTATCGCCTAACAGATGCCACCTCCGACACCGATGTCAACAACATCATCTGGGCTAGCTATCGCCAGATCTTTAGTGAGCATCTGATTTTGGAAAGCTATCGGCAGGAGTTCCTGGAGTCGCAACTGCGAAACCGCGCCATTTCGGTGCGCGAGTTTATCCGGGGGCTGGGCAAATCTGACGTCTATCGAGAGCAAATCGCCGAACTCAACTCCAACTATCGAATCGTCGAGCTGACGGTGCAGCGCTTTTTGGGTCGCCCGTCCTACGGCAAAAATGAGCAAATCGCCTGGTCGATCGTGATTGCCACGAAGGGACTGCACGGTTTCATTGATGCAATCGTAGACAGCGACGAATATCTTTCTAACTTTGGCGACGACATCGTGCCCTACCAGCGTCGCCGCATGGAGGCTCGCCCCTTTAACCTGGTGAACCCGCGCTATAACGACTATTGGCGTGGTCGCCTGCTGGAGCGGGAAATGATGACCCGTTCTTACTACCAGGTGCGGCAATATCAGGCAGGCGAACTGGACAAGAAAGTGGTGCGGCAAGCCATCCCCGCCTCCTTCTTCATCATGGCAAGAGGCATCATCACGCCCCAGCTTGCGCCCCAGCGCGATGTCGCCCGCTCGACCTCCAGCGCCATCAAGATTCCCGACATGAGCCGCGATAACAACGGCACCCCCAAGCCGACTGTCAAGCCCGTCGCCGCTCGACTGCCCTACAGCTACATCCCGCCGCTGAAGAAGAACTAGGGTTTTGGCATCCGGTGTCAGGGGTTGGGGTTCAGGAATTCCCGCAAGTCCTGACTCCTGCATCTGGTTACCGAACCCCTAGCTCCTACACCCTAACCCTTGCAAAACTATGAGCATTCCCCTTCTTGCATACAAGCCAGCTTCCCAAAACCAGCGCGTGCCGGGTTATGAAGTCGGCAACGAAGACACGCCCTACATCTATCGCCTGGAAGATGCGGCGGATAATTCCGACATTGAGCAACTGATCTGGGCGGCCTATCGCCAGGTGTTTAGCGAACACGTCATTCTCAAGAGCAGCCGTCAGGGCGACCTGGAATCGCAGCTAAAGAACCGCTCAATCACCGTGCGCGACTTTGTACGCGGGCTGGCGAAGTCGGAAACCTACCGCAAGCTGGTGGTGGAAACCAATTCCAACTATCGGATTGTGGACATTACGCTGAAGCGGCTGCTGGGCCGCGCGTCCTATAACCAGGATGAGCAAATCGCCTGGTCGATTGTGATCGCCACCGAGGGCTTTGAAGGCTTTGTCGATCAATTGCTCGACAGCGACGAATACAGCACCAACTTTGGCGACAACACAGTTCCCTATCAGCGGCGGCGCTATCGCGATCGCCCCTTTAATCTGGTGACTCCGCGCTATAGCGACTATTGGCGCGATCGCCTAGAAGCCGAGCGCTATAAGTGGGGCGACATTCGCAACTTCCTCGACATGGCCAAGTCCGTGCAGCCAAAGCCGATGCAGTTTACCTCGGTGTCTACGGCAAATATCAAAATTCCCGACATGAGCCGTAGCAGCACCGCAGCAGGCGTGCCCGTATCCATTAGTCCTTCGGCTAGTTTCCCGATCCGCTAAAAATCTGGACTTCAGGTGTTGGTGTTTTGCGCTTGGTCTTCGTACGAGCTTTTCGTGCGAGATGCAGCGAAGTCACCAACACTTGAAATTCGGCTTTAAGATGTGCGCTTTTCCATTTTACACTTCCCGTCTTATCCTGTGACCTCTTGCATGAGAGCAACTGGGTTTAGTCAATTCAAAATAGAATTCACGCTAGCTTTCTAACCGTTGACTAGGCTGCATTTCAAAACTGTTCATTTTTTTGGTCAGGAGCTTGTTCGTTTGTTTCAACGCTTGTATATTTTAGGTTTGCAGATTGGTGGATAAAAGGGCGATCGCCCGCTTACCGCATCCAATCCCTCCAGTGCTCTAAACCTGAACAAAATACTGCTCGTTTTGATTCAAGCCAGCATGAATTCCTGATTCTCAACTCTGTGCAAGAAGTCTCTTCACCTTTCATATTCTGAAGGAGAAATCGAGATGACATTGCCCCTTTTGGACTATAAGCCAACCACGCAAAACCAACGAGTTTCCAGCTTTGGCACGGTCGATACCAACGGCGACATTCTCTATGTCTATCGGCTCGAAGATTCTCGTGGTGCTGATGAAGTAGACGAGCTGATCAACGCCGCCTATCGCCAGGTGTTTAACGAGCAAGAGCAGCTTCGGTTTAACCGGCAAATTGCGCTGGAAACCCAGCTTCGCAACCACTCCATTTCAGTGCGGGACTTTATTCGCGGACTGGCCAAATCTGAGCGCTTTTATCGGCTGGTGGTGGAGCCAAACAATAACTATCGCCTGGTGGAAATGTGCCTGAAGCGGCTGCTCGGACGTGCGCCCTACAACAGAGACGAAGAAATTGCCTGGTCGATTGTGATTGCAACAAAAGGCTGGGGCGGGTTCGTAGATGCGCTAGTTGACAGCGACGAGTATACTCAAGCGTTTGGCGACAACGTGGTGCCCTATCAGCGCAAACGGATGGGCGATCGCCCCTTCAGCTTTACGCCGCGCTACGGAGCCGCCTACCGCGACAAGCTGCCCAAGCCGCGCCCTTACGTTCCTGTAGGTCGATTTGCGCTCAACTTTGACCAGCCCTTTGACTGGCAAACCTTCCTCAAAACTGCCAACTGGGGCCGCGTGTCTCTTGTCGCGTTGACGCTGGTGCTGATGCTGGCGGTGCTGGCGCTGGTGAGTTCGCTGCCCGGAGCCGCAGGGTAATCTAGCTCTCATTTGCAAAAAAGCTGATTGCAGATGGAGTCTAGGGGTTCAATCCACGGGATAATAAGCCAAAGACCATCGTTGAACCATCGTTAGAACCGCTGGCTTGAACCATTTCAGACGTTCCATAAAACTGAAGGGAGATACTTGAATGGCGTTGCCGTTGCTTGACTATAAACCAACCACTCAAAACCAACGGGTTCGCAGCTTTGGCGCTGCCGACCAAAACGAGGACACTCCGTACATCTATCGCCTCGAAGACGCTGCGGATGATTCCGATATGCAGCAAGTCATCTGGGCGGCCTATCGTCAGGTGTTTAGCGAGCATCAAATCCTCAAGTTTAATCGGCAACCCGCGCTGGAATCGCAGCTTAAAAATCGCGTCATCACCGTGCGCGACTTTGTGCGCGGGCTGGCAATTTCCGAGCGCTTCTATAGCCAGGTCGTCAGCGTGAACGATAACTACCGTTTGGTAGACATTATGCTGCGCCGCCTGCTGGGCCGCAAAGCCTACAACCAGGACGAAACCATCGCTTGGTCGATCGTCATCGCTACCAAGGGTTTTGACGGTTTCGTAGACGCGCTGCTCGACAGTGAAGAGTACACCAACGCCTTTGGCGATTACACCGTGCCTTATCAGCGCAAGCGCATGGGCAACCGTGAAGAAGGCCGTCCGTTTAACCTGGTGACCCCGCGCTATGGCGAAGAATTCCGCGACAAAGTGGGCACTACCAAGACCGACTGGCGTTTTGTGGTGGAGAAGTTCTACAGCCGCAAGTTCCAAGAGCGGATGCTGTCCGAGGGCGACCCCCGCAAGTATCGCGACATGGCCGCCGCCGTGGGTGCCAAGGGCAACTATGCCCAAACGCTCCGCGCCAACGATATCGACTACCTGAACAGGGTTCCGTATCGCGGTCGCCGCTAATTACCCTAATTAAGGGTTGGGCTTGTTGGCCTGGCTTTTAATTCACGACTCCATTTGTTTGATTCAAAACGAAACCCGTAGTCCGGTTTTGCAAATTCCAAAATTGTTTGCAGGGCAGTGTTTGCAGGGCAGTTGCCCGCGAGGTCACGCCGCTCGATCAGCAATTGGGGGCTTTGCAAGGCCGGACTTAGTTTTGGGCAGATTTAGGTTTGGGGCGAGGGTGCTTGTTGAAGTCGCTGGTCGCTGTGCAAAAGCGCCCCATAATTAAGCCCTACTCTTTTGCAGTTCAATTTGCAGTTAATAAATTTGCAGTTAAACCAGTGCGGTTAGCCATGTGGTTAGTTACATGCGGTTAAACTAGCCAGCCGGAGCGAGTCAGGGGCAAATTCCATGAGGTGTCTGCCTTGGGCCGCAGCAGAGTTTGATAAAGCCCCATCTGGTTCTTTTCAAAGCCGAGGGCAGAGCCAAGCAAATAGGCCCGCCAAAGCTGCAAATAGCGATGCGGTTCGCTTTCAGGTACGGCGCTGAGGATTTCGGGCGATCGCCCATGATTTTCCTGCTCGTTAGTTTCCTGCTTGCGCTTCAGCATCGCCTCACCCAGGAGCCTTTCTGCCTGAGCCGCAGCGTTTTGCAAATTGGCTTCCCAGCAGCGCAGGGTTTTGGCATAGTGGAGTCGCCAAGCATCGACATCTACGACTTCCCAGCCCGCTGATTCGGCAGCTTCTAGGATGGTGGACAGGCGCACCAGTTCGCCGTGGGGAAAGATGTAGCGGTTGATGAACCGTTCGCCCAGGCTGCTGCCGTTCCATTCGGTGCTGGCGGTGATGCCGTGATTGAGGAACAGACCACCGGGTTTGAGCGATCGCCCGATGCTCTGAAAATACACAGGCAGGTTCCTGCGACCGACGTGTTCCACCATGCCAACAGACACGATCTTGTCGAAGGTGGGCGTTTGTGGCAGGTCGCGATAGTCCATCAACTCTACCCGAAGGCGATTCTCTAGCCCTGCTTCCACAATTTTCGCCCGGTTATAGTCGAGTTGCGCTTGGCTGAGCGTAATGCCAAAGCCATGCACACCGTAGCGCTCCACTGCCCAGCGCAGCAGCGCCCCCCAGCCACAGCCGATATCCAGCAGCGTTTCCCCCGGCGACAGGCGCAGTTTGCGGCAGATCAGGTCTAGCTTGGCCGCCTGGGCTTCGGCTAGCGACATCTGTTCATCTTCAAAATAGGCACAGGAGTAAACCATCTGCGGATCAAGCCAAAGCTGATAAAAGTCGTTGCCCATGTCGTAGTGGTGATGGATGGCGGCTCGATCTTGCTCTGGCGTGTGGCGAGTCTTTTCGAGAGAACTGCTGAGCTGGGTTTTGAGAGACGGCAGCGACAACGCAGCGCGGGCCGCTTGCAGCGTGGCGAGGTTAAGCGGGATGGGCACTCGACCCAGCTGCTGCATCGCCATAATCAGCGTTTCCAAGTCGCCTACAAAGTCGCAATCGCCGTTGAGATAGCCCTCCACTAGCACCAGCGGGTCACGCCGCATCAAGAGCGATCGCACGATGCCAGGATGCCGAATCTGGAGCGTCAGCGTCGGTGGCTCGTTGGCGTTGCAGTGAACCCAGAGTTGCTCCCGTCCCCAAAAATCCAAGCAAATTGGGGCTGACAACTGTTGAAACGCAGCTTCTAGCCAGGTGCGGAGGGCGGGCGGCAGGGCGATCGCCCACGGGTGATCCGGTTGTGAACCCGCTGAAGCGGCAGACCGTTGCAATTCTGAAACAACCATCGGGGTGTCCTCCAGTTGAGAAAAGCAGGGTTTGTGGGGAGGGGGAGGGAAGAGGGAAGAGGGAAGAACGAAGAACGAAGAATGAAGAATAGACTTCTTGCGTGAATCGTGGCGCGGTACCGCCGCGCTACGATTCACATCCTCAAAACAGCATTCATGCAAGAGGTTTAATGAAGAGCGAAGAGGGTCTATTTTTCGTTTTTCGTTTTTCGTTTTTCGTTTTTCGTTTTTCGTTTTTTGTTTTTCCCTCCCTTCCCCCATCCCTCCGTTACCTAGACAAATCAAAAGCTGGTTATTCTAGGATAGTGTTTGCGCTGGGCGGGCGGCTTTGGCTGGCTTTTGGGCGCAACACAAGTTCAGAAACCTGTAGAGAACCATAGAAATCGTTCTATCGATCGAGCGCATGGCAGGACACAGTAAGTGGGCGAACATCAAGCGACAAAAGGCGCGTGTGGATGCCGTCAAGGGCAAGACGTTTGCAAAAATTTCTCGACAAATCATTATCGCAGCGCGAAACGGCGTACCTGATCCGGCGGGCAACTTTCAACTTCGCACAGCCATTGAAAATGCTAGGGCGGCGGGCATCCCCAATGACAACATTGAACGGGCGATCGCCAAAGGATCGGGCAAGCTGGCGGGCGACAACCTGGAAGCCATCCGCTACGAGGGCTATGGCCCCGGCGGCATCGCCATCCTGATCGAAGCGCTGACCGACAACCGCAACCGCACCGCCGCCGACCTGCGGGCCGCCTTCAGCAAGCGCGGCGGCAACCTGGGCGAGACGGGTTGCGTCGGCTGGATGTTTGAGCAAAAGGGCGTGGTGACCGTGAAAGCCCCACCGCCCGCCAGCAAAAAGGAACTGCCCAGGATTGACGAGGACGATCTGCTAGAAGCCTCGCTAGAAGGCGGCGCAGAGTCCTACGAGCTTATTTCGCTGGAAGATGAGTACCCCGGTGCAGAGATTTTTACTGACCCCGCCAATCTGGAAGCCCTGACCCAAGCCCTCAAAGACCGGGGCTATCCGGTCATCCAGGCAGAGCCGCGCTGGTTCCCAAACAACAGCGTCGAAGTCAGCGACCCCGCCCAGGCTTCTGACCTCTTGCGGCTGATGGATGCG
>JBDNCP010000064.1:0-24261 GCA_046719575.1 Cyanobacteriota bacterium | reverse complement strand
CCTTTGGCAACATCATCAAGTATCTCAAGATGGCAACTAGCTCCAACTTTGGCAATGTGCTGAGTGTGATGGGAGCCAGTGCCCTGCTGCCCTTCTTGCCGATGCAACCCCTGCAACTGCTGGTGCAAAACCTGCTCTACGATCTGTCGCAAACAGCGATTCCCTTTGATCGGGTGGATGAGTCCTATCTGGCCCAGCCCCAGCGCTGGTCTGTACGAGATCTGCGGCGGTTTATGTTGTGCTTGGGCCCGGTCAGTTCTGTTTTTGACTATGTGACATTTGCGGTGCTGTGGAGAGGGCTGGGGTTCAATGTGCCCGCCGATGCGGCGCTGTTTCAGTCGGGCTGGTTTGTCTATGGGCTGTTGTCTCAAACTCTGATCATTCACCTAATTCGCACCATTCAGGCTCCGTTTACCCAGAGTACGGCCGCCTTGCCCGTGCTGGGGATGACAGGGCTGGTGATGGCGATCGCCCTCCTGCTTCCATTGACTCCCTTGGGGGCGAGTATCGGGCTGGTGCCACTGCCATCTCGCTATTTTCTCTGGCTGGTGGCCATTCTCCTGGGCTATTGGCTGGTCACTCGTGGAGTCAAAGCAGCCTATATCCGCCGCTTCAAGACCTGGCTTTAGAGAAATTTCTCAGGGAGATTCATCCGCGGGTGTTGCCCCGTTGCTATCCTCCCCTGGTGACTCCTTCCTGCGCCAGGTGAGCCAGCCCAGCAGCGCCGCCATCACCAACGTTGGGGTCAGCACGATGGCCCACACCACGAGCGGCTTGGGGGGAACCCACGCCAGCGGCGGCAGGTATTTGATGGCGATCGCCCCCAGCGCAGAACCACCCATCACCTTAGCCAGTAGCCACACACTATCCTTCATTCCTGCTCTAGCAAAGACTGCATGGTTCAGTTAATCGTCTAACTTAATCGCTCAATTAATCGCGGTCGCCCGCAGCACATAGTTAACAGTCTGGTTAGCACTGACATCAATCTGGTAGCGGCCCGACTGCGGCAAACCCGGCCCGATTTGCAGTGTGCCGCCCGATGCGCTAGAGAGCGATCGCCCATTTGGGTCGCGGATATCGACCTGCACATTGCCCTGGATAATATCGACAATTAACCCCTGATCACTTTGCAAATCCACCAGATAGCGCCGCATCCGATTCGCCCGCACCTGGTTATCCACCTCCCGCGATTCACCCGGCGACAGATTCAGCGTTTCGGTGCGAATGTCTATTTCAGGAGGCGGCTCTGGTGTGGGCGACGGGTCGGGCGGCGGCGGCGGGGGCGGTGGTGGACTCGGCGGCACACCTTCTAAACCGAGATTCAATGCATAGTCCGTTCGAGAAATGCCCGACAGCGGCTTCACCTGCACCACATAATCCCCCCCATAGGCTGCCGTGCCCCGCCACTGCAACACCTGCGAGGCTTGGCCGTCTACAGGCTGGCGATCCGGGTTCAGCACTGTCATGATCACGCCATCCCCATCCAGCCGAGCCGTCAGCGTTTCCCCCGCCTCCATTGCGATCAGATAGTTGATCGTCTGATTATCTCGCAGGCTGCCCCGCGCTATGGTGTTAGAACCCGGACGCAAGTTGAGCCGCTGGTCGAACTCGACGGGCTGGCTGGGCGAAGGGCTAGGGGAGGGCGACACCGTCGGGCTGGGGCTAGGGGAGGGCGACACCGTCGGGCTGGGCGTAATGGTTACAGTCGGCGACGGCGTTGCTACAGGGGGACTTCCGTTTAGCAGCGCACTCACCACTGCCCAAGACGCAATACCCGTAATCGTCGCCAGCCCAATGCCGATCGCCAGCACTGCCAGCGGATTGTCCCATACCGAGGTTTGGCGCGGCGCAGGAATCGACCGATTGGGGACTTGCCGACCCGCATTCCCCACTGCTTGAGTATGGGCCGTCGTAGTGCTGGGCGGCACGGGTCGCCCCACGGCTACCGTCTGCATCTGCGAGAGCGGGTCGGGCGGTGGGCTAGCGGCGGGCTGGGGCGTTTGGGGCGGGGCTGGATAACCCGGCGAGGGATACCCCGCTTGTGGATACCCAGGCTGCGGATACCCAGGCTGCGGATAGCTAGGCGGCTGATAGCTAGGCGGCTGATAGGTGGGCGGTTGGGTTGCAGGATAGGACGCTGAGTTGGTCGCTGTCTGGAGCGCCTGGGCAACTTCGGCCACCGACTGATAGCGATCGCCCGGCCGATAGCTCAGCATTTTGTTCAGCACCTGCGCCAGCCCAGGGCTAACGTTGGCATAGCGCTGCCAGTGCCAGGTCAGGTTCATGTCATCGTAGAGATCCTGCGGCTCCCGCCCCGTCAGCAGCACCACCGCCGTCACCGCCAGCGCGTAGAGGTCGCTGTTGGGGTAAGCGCGTCCCGTCTGCATTTGCTCGCTCGGCGCATAGCCCAGTTTGCCGACGGTGGTGGATTGGGTCGCCGTTTGCAGGCGCGTGGCAATTTCCTTCACCACGCCAAAGTCAATCAGCACTGGAAGCTGATCCGCCTGCCGCAGCATGATGTTATCTGGTGCAATGTCTCGGTGAATGATGCCCCGCGCATGGATATGCGCCAGCACAGGCAGCAGTTGCCGCAGCAGTTGCACCACTTCTGGCTCTGAAAACGTCCGCCCGCTCAGCTTGCGCTCCGTCAGCAAATCCCGGTAGGACTTGCCCTCCACGTAATCCTGCGCCAAAAACAAGCGCTGATTTTCCTCAAAGGTGGCGCGAAACTGCGGAATCTGCGGGTGCTGAATCTGATACAGAATCGCCGCCTCCCGCTGAAAGAGTTCCTTCGACTTTTCCAGCGCATAGTCTCCCGACTGCGACGGAATGAATTCCTTCAGCGCACAGCGTTCACTAAAACGTCCCAAATCCTCCGCCAAATACGTGCGCCCAAATCCACCCTGACCAAGCTGCTTTATCAGGCGATAGCGATTTTGCAAAACGGTTCCAGCGGACAAAGGAGGCTGCATGTTAGGGGTTGGGGTTAAGGGTCGGGGTTAAGGGTTCGGGGTTGGGGGCAAGCGATGAGAAGCTAGTTCAACAGTTCAACAGTTCAACAGTTCAACAATACAAATACAACGATTGTGGGATCAATTTCGGAAGTGGAGGGGGCGGGTCGGGTGACGAGGGAAGGAGGGAAAAAACGAAAAACGAAAAACGAAAAACAAAAAATGGAACCTCTTCGCTCTTCGTTCTTCGTTCTTCATTCTTCGCTCTTCCCTCTTCCCTCTTCCCTCTTCCCTCCCCATCACGCCTCCTCACCGCAGGCGAAAGAGCAAAAACTGCGTCACCTGGAGCGGGTTGAAGTTGTCGTCGCTGACCAGCAGTAGGCTGGCGGAGCCGTCGGGCAGGCGGGGGCCGGGGGTCATGGCTTCCAGGTTATCTAATCGGATGCCCAAGTCGCCCAGATTCAGCAGGAGGCGCTTGCGGACGGGCTGGATGCCGCTCAGGTCGCCCTGGAGTTTGGGCATTCCAGAGGTGTCGGTGGCGTTGCCCATCACCATCTGGAAAAGCTGCGCGGTAACACCTGTCTGCGGGGTAAACGCCCGCTCCAGACTGAGGAACTGCCCGCCCGCGTCGATCGCCAGGAGTTCCGTCAGCCCCGGTTCGCCCTGCTCTGACGGCAGCACGTCTCGGTAATAGAGATGCTCGGCTAGCAGGGCGGCCTGGTCTTCGCCGATCAGGTAGTGCAGCAATCGCAGGGGTGGCAGATGATCTGGTGGGCCCGATTCCAGATCTTGGAGCAGGGCAGCTTCGGTGGCGGCAAACAGGCGGAAGGGTTCTAGATAGCCCGCCGTGCCGAGGGCGCTGGGGTCGGGCGTGAGCGATTCAAAGCCCAGGTTCTCTTGCACGCCGCGTGGCGGCTCGTCGGCGGCCGGTGGTAAATAGCGCTCTGGAATTTTGAGACGAGATTTTCGGCGGCCGGTTTCCAGGTCGAACTCGTCGATGGAGGGCGGAATGCCCTGGCTGGGGATGCCTTCGCTGGCAATGTAGACGGTTTGGCGGGGCGTGAGGGCGATCGCCTCTGGGTCAACTGTCCCCGCTGCAAAGGGTTCTCCGGCTTCATCTAGCAGCGGCGTGACAGACTCTATCTCAACGGAGCCGATGCGGGGGTTCGCATCATCAGACAAATCCAGATTCAGCTTGAGCGTGTAAAAGCGGGCGGGGCCGTAGTTGCTGCGATCGTCCGATAGGGCATAGAGGCGATCGCGCTGACGGTCGTAGGCCAGACCCGACAGACCGCCCACGGGCACACCGTCAAACTCCTGGGGGGGCAGCCGATATTCGCCCAAAAAGTCCACCGACAGCGGCACAAACAGACGCTCCTCTGCGTTGACGCGGGGCAGCGTGCAGCCTGTGGTTCCCAACAGCAGCAAGACAAAAAGAGACAGGGCGATCGCCCTTTGCCAGCGAACCGGGCCGCCCACCTGTCGGATCAAACCCCGCCGTTCACTTGCCAGCGGTGGCTGAGCGCCAGAATTCATCCCCAAAAAACCGAAACCCATAGCGAAAGGAGACAAGCGCAGCTAGCAGCAGCATAGCGCAACCGTTGCTGCTTATGATGCTTGTTCGCAGATGCCTACTCGCAGATGTCTGCTAGCAGTCGCAAGCGCCTAACCCTAAGATAGGGAATGCATTGCCGCTGCTCGATGGTTATGGTTTGGGCTGTGGTTAGATGTGGCGGCCAGACCTGCTCCGGCAACCTCGATATTAAATCGATAGCCGACGTTTCGCACCGTCTGAATCAAATTGGGCTGGCGCGGATCGACCTCGATTTTCTTTCGCAAAGAGAGAACGTGGGTATCCACCGTCCGGTGATTGTCGATGGCATCGGGCCAGGCTTTGCGGAGCAGCTCTGAACGGCTGAGGGGCAGCCCGCCCGCCTGAGCCAGCACATAGAGCAGGCTAAATTCTTGCGGGGTCAGGTCGATTAGCTCGTGCTTGAGATGAACGCGGCGCTGCACTAGGTCGATTTTCAGATCGCCGTAGTCCAAAATGGCAGGGGCGACGGTGGGGCGGCTGCGGCGGGTCAGCGCTTCTACCCGCGCCAGAAACTCTTGCATTCCAAAGGGCTTGGTCAGGTAGTCATCTGCGCCGGCCCGCAGTCCGGCTACAATGTCTGATTCGGCGCTGCGGGCCGACAAAATCAGCACAAAGGGCTGGCTCTGCTGACGCAGCCATCGGCAAAACTCCAGCCCGTTTCCGTCTGACAAATCTGAATCCAGTACCACAAGCTGGGGCTTGCGGTTCAAGTAGACATCTTTGGCCTGCTGCAAACTGGCAGATTGATAGACCGAATAGCCGACCTGCTGGAGGTGCCACCCGAGAAGCGATCGCAAATGAGGATTTCCCTCGACAATTTGGATGCAGACAGCGCTCACAATGTCTAGCTACGAATTAGCTAATGATATGGATTGTTCCTAAAGCTAACAGAGCGCTTGTCAAGGTTTTGTAACCACTGCTACGGGCTACGCGACTCAAGCCTTGACAAATGCGCCGTTTGTGGAATTGCGGCGGGCGGGCGATCGCCCAGCCTCCATTTTCTCCCTGGTTCTATCTGTCTTGCTTATCTGTCTGCCAAGAAGGGGGCGATCGCCCCTCGTCCATCCCAGTCTTCGGGGTAAGATTGGATATAGCATTGCATCACTCCTCTATGCTTCAGGACGCACAAATTATCCGGTTCTATCAGCGCCTGACCGATGCGCTGAACGAGCAGTGGCATCGAGGCTATCGCTTCGACGAGCTGCGGCTATACCTCGATGGATATCTGGCCGCCCTCCGGCATACGAACGTCGTCGAACCCTACTTGATTCACCAGCTCGAAGAAGAAGCCACTCGCTATCTATACGACCCTTCTAGCTTTATCGAGCCTCAGCCTCAGCCAGAGGTCGATTTCTACTAAATCGCGACTAAATCAACCATTACCAGCCATTTCGCCCCGATTGACTGAATCGTTTCACCAGTTTGCCTCTGGTTTTTTTGAGATGCCGATTTCTCCTTTGGAGCGTGCGCGAGGCTGCTTGCTGGGGCTAGCCGTAGGTGATGCCGTTGGCACTACCGTCGAGTTTCAGCCGCGTGGCTCGTTTCCTCCACTGGCTGACATGGTGGGCGGCGGCCCCTTCCGGCTGCACAAAGGACAATGGACCGACGACACCTCGATGGCGCTCTGCCTTGCGATGAGCTTGATAGAACGGGGCACGTTTGACGCGACCGACCAGATGGATCGCTACTGCGCTTGGTTTGAGCAGGGCTATCTCAGTAGCACTGGGGAATGTTTTGATATTGGTAACACGGTACGTCAAGCGCTATTGGCTTACAAAGCGTCTGGCAATCCGTTCAGCGGCTCTACCAGTCCTAGAGCAGCGGGCAATGGCTGCCTGATGCGGCTGGCCCCCGTGCCGATTTTTTACTTTCCCGATGGCGATCGCACGCGACATTTTTCCGGCGAAAGCGCCCGCACCACCCACGGTGCAGCGGAATGCGTCGAAGCCTCCCAACTGTTTGGCGAGATTCTGCATCGCGCTCTGGCAGGTGCAGGCAAAGCCGAGATTTTGTTTGAGAGCGACCTGGCCCAGTTTGCCGAAGATGCGGTGAGGGCGATCGCCCAAGGCACCTATCGCGACAAACCCATTGACCAGATCTACGGCACGGGCTATGTCATCCAAAGCCTAGAAGCCGCCCTCTGGTGCTTTTGGACGACGGACACCTACGAGCAGGCGATTCTCGCCGCTGCCAACCTGGGCGACGATGCCGACACCACTGCTGCGATCTGCGGCCAGGTGGCGGGCGCGTTTTATGGCGAGTCAGGCATTCCGTCCCGCTGGCTAGAGCCGCTGACGCTGCGCGACGAAATTGGGCAACTGGCGGAAAGGCTGATGAGCCGCTGAGAGTCCGCTGATGAACAACTGAGGGCGATCGCCCCCCACCTTCTAAACTCTCTAAACCCTTCTAAACTCTCTAAACTCTGGCTACTGAATGCTGCTCAGCCTGATCCGTGGATCAACCGCCTTCAGCAGCAGGTCAGCTAGCAAATTGCCGATAATCAGCATCGCCGCGCCCATCATCAAACTCGCCATCACCAGATACAAATCCTGCGCGGTGATCGCCTCCAGCACCAACCGCCCCAGCCCCGGCCAGTTAAAGAAATTTTCCACAATGAACGAGCCGCCCAGCAAACTGGCAAACTCGAAGCCCAGCAGCGTCACCAGCGGGTTTAGGGCATTTCGCAGCGCGTGGACGTAGATCACGCGATTTTCGGGCAAGCCCTTGGCGCGGGCCGTTTGAATGTAATCCTGCCGCAGCACATCCAACAGTTCGCCCCGCGTGATCCGCTGCAACCCGGCAAACCCGACCAGGCTCAGCGCCAGTGTGGGGAAAATCATGTGCCAGCCGATATCCAGCACTTTGCCAATCGGGGTTAGGTCGGCGTGGTTGATGCTGGTCATGCCGCCGACGGGCACTAGCGGCGAGAGCTGCTGCGCCAAAAACAGCAGCAGCAGCCCCATAATCAGCGCGGGCATCCCCTGACCGATGTAGCTAATCACGCGAAAAATGCGGTCGATCAGCTTGTTCTGATTCACTGCGCCGATGATGCCCAGGGGAAGGGCGATCGCCCAGGTGATCACCAGCGACGAAAGAGACAGCAGCAGCGTCGCTGGAATCCGTTCCCACAGCAGCGAGGTTACCGGTCGCTGCGAATAGATAAAGCTCACGCCAAAATTACCGCGTGTAAAAATCTGCCACAGCCAACGAAAATATTGCTCAATCGGCGACTTGTCTAACCCAAATTGTTCGCGAAACGCATTCAGCGTCTCTTCCGAAATCTGCGGATTCTGGCGCAGCGTGTCTAGATAGTCCCCCGGCGCAAGCTGGATGATAAAAAAGCTCAGCGCCGAAGCCAACAGCAGGGTCAGCACCCCTTGCAGCAGCCGCTTCACCACATAGCCAAAGGTTTCACTGGCGAAAAACCGCCGCACCTGCACTAGCCCTTCCGAAAATCGCTGCTGTGTCGAAGCCGTGTCGCGAGAAGTCATAGCCGCCCTGCCTAACCTGAGCCTAAATTTGAGATGACGCGCCTAATATTCCACTAGGGTAACAACTGGAACGTCCGGCAGTTTCTTGCGCCCCTCCAGCCCGGTCAGTTCAATAATGAACCCAAACCCCGCTAGCTCGCAGCCCGTGTGTTCCACCAGCTTAGCTGTGGCCGCCGCCGTGCCCCCCGTGGCAATCACGTCATCCACAATCAAAATCCGCGCAGGCGGCTCGGCCGCGTCGCGGTGAATCTCCAGCTTGTCAGTGCCATATTCCAGGTCATATTCGACGCTATGAACCGGAGCCGGCAATTTTCCTGGCTTTCGCACCGGAATAAACCCAGCATCTAGCTTATAAGCCAGCGGCGCACCAAAGATAAATCCGCGAGACTCCATGCCAATAACGTAATCCACCGACAGATCCGCACAGCGCTCAGCCATGCTGTCGATGGTGTAGCGCAGCCCCTCCGGATCGCGCAGCAGGGTTGTAATATCTCGAAACAGAATTCCTGGCTGGGGGAAATCGGGAATGTCACGAATCAGCGATTTCAAATCCATAAAATCTCTGGAAAATCTTTGAAAAATCTTTGGAAAGTCTCTGGACTAGCGAACCGGGTACGCAGAGATTGTAAACCGTTTGCCCCAGCAGATAAATAAGCGGTTTACTAAACCAGACAAGCGGTCAAAGGGCGGGTAACCCTTGGCGCTAGTCTTCGCGAATCCCGGAATAGTTTTCAAACCAGCCGCGCTTCCAAAAATAAAACAGCAACCCAGCCGAGGTGAGCAGCATCAGCGCCCAGCAGAGCGGATAGCCCCAATACCAGTTCAGTTCGGGCATATTCCAGGGCGATGCATCGGGGTTAAAGTTCATCCCATAGACCCCGGCAATAAACGTCAGGGGAATGAAGATCGAGGAAATCAGCGTTAGCTGCTTCATTAGCTCGTTCATCCGATTGCCGACCGAAGACACGTACACGTCCATCAAGCTAGAAGCCACTTCGCGGTAGGTTTCCACCATGTCAAGCACCTGCACTGCGTGGTCGTAGCAGTCGCGTAGATACATCCGGGCTTCGTCTTGCAGCAAGTCTTCGCCATCGCGGATGAGGGCGCTAATGGCATCTCGCATGGGCCAGATGGAGCGACGCAGGTTGAGTAGTTCTCGCTTGATGGTGTGGATTTTTTCTAGAGTGGTGCGGACGGGTTTTGCAACGACCTCGTCTTCCAGTTCCTCTAGCTCCTCGCCATAGGTTTCTAGCACCGGAAAGAAGCCATCCACAATCGAGTCGAGTAAGCAGTAAGCTAAGTAGTCGGCGCCACGGCTGCGAATGGTGCCTTTGCCCAAGCGGATGCGCTCGCGCACGGGCCCAAAGGAGTCATATTCGGGTTCTTCTTGCACTGTCAGCAAGTAGTTTTTCCCCAGAATAAAGCTCACCTGCTCGGTGAAGAAGCCGCGACCGCTGTCCTTCAGCGTTACCATACGGGTAATTAGCAGCAGTTGGTCGCCGTATTCTTCGACCTTTGGGCGCTGGGGCACGTTGACGATATCTTCTAGAACAAGGGGATGCAGGTTGAAAATATTGCCTAGGCGCTTAAGGATATCTTCGCTGCCCAGTCCTTTAACATCTACCCAGGAAACCGATTCGGCATCGAGATAGGGAATGGCTTCTTCTGGCTCGTTGATGGGAATCCGAGTCGCGCTGGCTTCGCAATAATCAATCAGGGTAATGACGGGGGGCGGCGCGTCGTCTTCAATGGTGAGTGTTCCTGGCAAGGCACCCGGCTCATGGTAGGAATATTCCATGTAGGGGTTATCGTCTTCTTCCTCATCCTTTAAACCTTCTAAACCTTCGACAAAAAAGGCGCGAGAGAGTGCCTCGGCTGTGAGTTGTTCTGCTCTGCTGTGGGCTTTCTTCGCGTGAGAACTGGAAGGTTTGGCTGCCATAGATTGAGTCCTAAGCATTGGGATCTGACTGACTGAACGGGGGCAGACGGGAAAACTCGAACCAGCGCTGTCAGACGTTAAAAGAAGACATCAAAAGGAAGAGTCAAGAAGAAGCTGTGTCAAGCATACTCCAGGTCTGCCTATGTGCTTGTAGCGCAGCCCGTCGCGTGGTCCATTGCCTGAACATGGGAACGGGGACAGGGTTGTACACCAAGCTGCCCAGATTTCCAGTCATTTTATTCAGTGGGATGTGTTCAGTGGGATGTGTTAGACGTGATGTAGATCCAGCTTAGGTGAGGGGCTGCTAAAGCCTACGATGTACGGATTACTTCGTCTTCGGGGTTAACCAGCCGCAGCAGTTTTTGCTTGAGCTGAGAGTCGAATACTTCCCACTTGAGGCGGGTGTAGTCGCTGTTTTCGTTAAACCCAGAGAGAAACCCCATTGGAATCTCAAAGCCGCCCGCCATCGAGCGACCGCCGCCAAAGTACCGTCCTTGGGCATCTTGCCCAAAGGCTTCTTTGATAAATTCGTCGGGGTCAAGGGTTAGCTTGTTGGTGCGGAGAGAGCCGATGACGATTTCCAGGTCTTCGTCTTCGTCGTGGACAATGCCGTAGACGACGGCTGTGTGGACGTTTTCTTCTGTGACTAGGAAGTCAGCCGCTTGGGGAATCGCATCGCGGTCGTCGTAGCGCAGATAGCCAACCCCGGCGATGGAGAAGTTGTTGCGAATGATGCGGTTGCGGAGCGATCGCTCGATTACATCCATCACTCGCTTCGAGCGAGAGGATTGCAGCACTGCGTTGAGCAGTTGCGAATCGGCGTAGCGGCTGAGGTAGGCGGCCGCCAGAAAATCTTCTTCCTGGGCCTGCATCAGCCGATTGGTATCGCAGCGCAGCCCGTGCATTAGCGCTGTAGCACATTTCACATGCTCGCTGTTGCTGGTGTCTAGCCGCACCATGCCTGCCTGAATATATTGCGTCAGGATGGTGGCAGTGGCGCGGGTCTGGGGGCGAATATCGGAAAACTCGGCGTGCAGATCGCTCTGCAAACTGTGGTGGTCAATGACAACCGCCACGGGAATTTGGAGTTGCTCAATCAGTGGCAGCAGTTGCGTAGTGGTGCCTTGGTTGTCTACAAACACTGCGCCACCGTAAACCGATAGATCTTTTTCTTTGGCAGCTTGATAGCTCCAGCGCTGCACGGGCAACCCTGTCAGCCGCACGAGAGCAATGTTTTCTTGGTGGCTGAGAGTGCCCGCGTAGACAATATCGCAGCGAATGTTGAACTGGTCGGCAATCAGCTTGTAGACCCAGGCGCTGGAGAGGGCATCGGGGTCGGGGAAGTCTTGCAGAATAATCAGTTGGCGATCGCCCCGGTGCTGTTCTAAAAATTGCCGCAAGGCTGTGGTCTTTTGCTCGGTCAGCCGTCGCCCCTGGGGGGTTGCAAGCGTCCAGTCGGCTCGACGCTGAAACGGCTCAGTGTCGCTCTCGATGGTGGGGCGATCGCCTGTGCCAAAGGCAACCGAACCAGACCCTACATCCGTCGGCGGTACATCTAGAGAAGGAACTGAATTCAATTGCATGGCTTTAGAAATTGATGTCAAAAATCGATACTAAGTTGTGTTTACTTGTTGCGTTTACTTGTTGCGTTTACCCGTCACGTTTACCCGTCGCGTTTACTCGTTGCGTTTACTCGTTGCATCTGCTGATTGCGTCTGCTGATTGCATCTGCTTATCGCATCTGCTGATTGCACTGACAGGTCGCAACCGCTACTTGCGCGACTAAGATCCACCGTATGGGAGGGCAGCATTCCTAGTCAACCGAGTGTGCGATCGCCAGGGAGTCTTTTCGTCTCTGCACCTGTCTCCAGGCTGTTTGCGCTCTTCAAACCTGCGCTGCTAAGCCGCAAAGAGACTGCTGCCGGAGCAGGCTTGGTTCTTCTGCTTCGACCCTGATTCGATCATGACAAAAAAAACACTGCTTCGCAGCCCACCCAGCGGCCAATTTCCCACCCTGTCGCCGGAGGTAGCCTTAGAACGCTAAGCCTTTGTGGAAAAGGGATTGGGCGATCGCCCAAGCAAAAACCCCCGCGCGATCGTCGCACAGGGGTCATATGCCGATGACATACTTTTGCCACTCTTGATGCACACCACTTTTTATGTGCTTAGTGACTTCAAAATATAGCCCGCTGTGGGGGCGATGGGGTGGACGGCGCAAAATCATATTGGCTTCTTTGGGTGTGCGGCTTCCTTTCTTGACGTTGCATCGGACGCAGGCAGTCACAATGTTTTCCCAGGTGTCTTCTCCTCCCCGCGAGCGAGGCAAGACGTGATCCAGCGTGAGTTCGTCGCCTATGTAGCCGCAATATTGGCAGGAATGACTGTCTCGATGGAGGATGTTTCGGCGAGTCAGCGGGATTTCCTTGTAGGGGACGCGGACATAGTGGCGCAACCGAATCACCGTCGGCAAGGGAAACTTATCGTACACAAGCTTGCCATTATGCTCAACTTGCTCTGCTTTTCCCTTGATTAGCAGGATTACTGCCCTTCGCCAACTGGTAATGTTGAGCGGTTCATACGAGGCATTCAGAACCAGAACCTTGCCCATTGATGGCTGGATTTATAAAAAGGTTTAAAGGATGTTAACACGCATACTAGCATAGTTAGCACTTGGCCAGAGAGAGTGTGAGGAGTGAGGTATGTTGAGTTGGGAACACACGCCAAGCCTGATCCCGATGCAGCGGGAGCGGGCTTGGGTGGAAATCGACCTATCGGCGCTGGCGCACAATGTCCGGCAGTTTCAGATGCGGCTGGCGGGCGGCAGTGAATTGATGGCGGTGGTCAAGGCGGATGCCTATGGACACGGCGCAGTGGCGATCGCCCAAGCCGCGCTCCAGGCGGGGGCGACTTGGCTGGGCGTAGCCACGATTCCCGAAGGCATTGAGCTACGCGAGGCCGGCATTCAGGCTCCGATTTTACTGCTAGGGGCGACGAATACAGCAGAGCAGGTGCAGGCGATCGCCCGCTGGCGGCTCCAGCCGACTCTCTGCACGCCCCGACAAGCGCTGATCTTTTCAGAAACCGTCGGCAAGCTCAATTTGCGCCAGCCGCTGCCCGTTCACCTGAAGTTAGATACGGGCATGTCGCGGCTGGGTGCGCCCTGGAAAGAGGCGGCGGCATTTGGGCAACTGGTGCAGGGCTTGCCAAATTTGCAGATTGCCAGTGCCTATTCTCATCTGGCGACGGCAGATGAACCGGATGAAACCGTGATGCGGCTCCAGCAGCAGCGGTTTGAAGCGGCGATCGCCCAGTTGCGGCAGGCAGGGGTGAATCCGCCCAAGCTGCACCTGGCCAACTCGGCGGCGACGCTGGCCGACTCGGCGCTGCACTACGACCGGGTGCGCGTGGGGCTGGGGCTATACGGGCTGTATCCGGCTCCACATTTAGCCAGCGGGATTGACCTGCGCCCGGTGATGCAGGTGAAGGCGCGGGTGACGCAGGTGAAGGCGATCGCCCCTGGCACAGGGGTCAGCTATGGCTATCGCTTTATTGCCGAGCGAGACATGACCATTGCGACAGTGGCAATCGGTTATGCAGACGGCGTGCCGCGCAACCTGTCGAACCGGATGACGGTGCTGGTGCGGGGACAGCGCGTGCCCCAAATTGGCGCAATCACGATGGATCAGCTCATGCTAGATGTCAGCACGATTCCCCATCTGCAAGAGGGCGAAGTGGTGACGCTGCTGGGGCAAGACGGGCAGGCGCGGATCTCCGCCGACGACTGGGCAGAGACGCTCGGCACGATTTCCTGGGAAATTTTGTGCAGCTTCAAGCATCGCCTGCCCCGGCTGACCATTAACCAATCGCAGCCAGTGCGAACTGCCCAGCAGCCTATAGCACGCCCTTCGAGCTAGGAATCGCCCCACCCCGTCGCGGGTCTATTTCCACCGCCATTCGCAGGGCGCGGGCAAAGGCTTTGAACGTCGCCTCGATAATATGGTGCGAGTTGATGCCGTCAAGCTGGCGGATGTGCAGCGTGATCTGGGCATGGTTGACCACGGCCACAAAAAACTCGCGCACGAGCTGAGTGTCGTAGGTGCCGACGCGCTGGGTAGGGATTTGTAGCCCATAGCTGAGGTGCGGCCGACCCGAAAAGTCCAGCGCCACCTGCACCAGCGCCTCGTCCAGCGGCGCAACAAAGTGCCCAAAGCGGTGAATCCCTTTGCGATCGCCCAGTGCCTTGGCCAACGCCATGCCCAGCGTAATGCCCACGTCTTCATTTGTGTGGTGGTCGTCGATCTGCACATCGCCTGTCGCCCGCACCTCCAGATCAATCAGCCCATGAGACGCAATCTGATCCAGCATGTGGTCGAGAAACGGCACGCCCGTCTGCGCGACGCAGCGCCCCTGCCCATCCAGGTTCAGGCTCACCTGCACGTCGGTTTCTTTGGTGGTGCGGCTGACGGTGGCGGTGCGGCCGTTATCTCCGCAGCTAGGAGAGCTAGGCAAATCAGGAGCAGGCGAATCAGGAGCAATCGTTACGGTTTCACGAGTCTGCATGAGGAATTGTGTCAGGAGTTTTGTAAGACGATATGTTGGCTAAATGCCGTGACAATAGACAACTTTGAACTCAACATAAGCAAATCTTAACCATCTACTGTAACTAATTATCCGCTGTCATCTTATCCGCTGTCATCCGATGTAAATTAAACCTCTTGCATGAATGCTGTTTTGAGGGCGTGAATCCTAACGCGGCGATACCACGCTGCGATTCGCGCAAGAAGTCTTTCGCGCAAGAAGTCTAATGACTGTTTAAGAGATGGCGGAAGGACTTTTAGCCAGAGATGGAATTGGCCCAGTCCTTTGCCCAGGCGAGGTTTTGCTGGACGCGCTCTGGGGTGGCGGCTTCGGAATAGAGGCGCAGCACGGGTTCTGTGCCACTAAAGCGAATCAGCAGCCAGCTTTGGTCGGCTAGGCGAAACTTGTAGCCGTCGATATCCAGCACGCTCAGCACCGAGTGGCCAGCGATTTCCTGGGGGGGCTGGGTCTTGAGTTGGTTCAACAAGCGCGATCGCACGTCCATGCTAGCCAGGGGCAGGTCAATGCGGTCGTAGGCGGAGGTAAAGCCCGTCTGAGCTTGCAGCGCGGCGTATTGGTCGCTCAGATCCATGCCGCTATCCACCACGGCCTCCAACACGTACAGCGCCGACAGCAGCGCGTCGCGTTCGGGGATGTGGTTGCCGTAGCCGATGCCGCCCGATTCTTCGCCGCCGAGGAAGACTTGGCTTTCCAACATGCGATCGGCGATGTATTTATAGCCGATCGCCGTTTCGTGGACAGGCAGGTTGTGCAGCTTGGCCACCAGCGGCATCAAGTCGGAGCCACTGATGGTTTTGACGATTTCGCCCGTGAAGCCGCGATGGGTGGCGAGATGCTGAATCAGCACGGGAATCAGCACTTGGGAACTGAGGAAGTTGCCCGCGCCATCGACGGCCGCAATGCGATCGCTGTCTCCGTCAAACACCAGCCCCACCACCCGCTCATCGGGCCGCCGCTCATAGGTGCGAATCTGGTGCAGCAGGTCGGGCAGATAGCGGGGCAAGGGTTCTGGTGCGCCGCCGCCAAACAGCGGGTCTGCGCTGCCGTTTAGCTCATGAATGGGCGTACCCAAAAGCTGCTCTAGCCCGCCCGCCGCTGCTCCGTGCATCACGTCGGCAAATACGGTCAATCGACCTGTGGCGATCGCCCGCCGCAGCTTTTCCACATCCACTTTGGCCCGCAGCCCGTCGCAATAGCTCGTCCAGGGATTAAAGGTTTGCAGCGTCCCCGGCTGATCTACTGGCGGCAACTCCTGGCTGAGCAGCGCCTCGATCTGCGCCGTCACCTCCGGCGGAATCGACCCGCCAAAGCCGCCCTTTACCTTCAGCCCAGAATAGGCGGCGGGATTGTGGCTGGCGGTGATGACTACAGCTCCCAGGGCGTTTTGCTGCTTGGCGGCCCAGCTAAAGGCCGGTGTCGGCGCAAAGGATTCTGACAGCAGCACGTCGTACCCCGCCCGTTGCAGTGCCTCGGCCGCCGCCTGAGCAAACTCTGGCGACAAAAAGCGGCGATCGTAGCCCACGATCACGAGGCGGTTTTGGGTTTGGCTGCCGTAGGCTCGCTCTAGGGCGATCGCCGCTCGTGGCGCAACCTGCATCACCCGCTCAAAGGTAAAGTCTGCCGCAATCATGCCGCGCCAGCCGTCTGTGCCGAAGGAAATCGGTCGCTGGACAAACGCAGAGGGGGAAAGTTGACCTGCCATAGAATGCCTGGGAATGGGGGAATTTCAAAAGCTGGAGCGTGCAGATTGGCAATTCATATTGCAATTTATATTGCAATTCATATTGCAATCCGCGTTGCAATCCATCCTCAGAGCAATTCTATGCAGGAAAGCCTGCATCCGCCAGATCACCGAGCGGATTCACACAGATTTCATCCAGCCTTTCAGCAAAATCCAAACCCTGAATCTCTAGACAGCGCAACAGCCCCAGCCTTCTTCGTGCAGGCACATGGGGGGCTTAAAGCCTGGGCCGAAGGGGATCTGGAGCTATTGCGGTTTGGGGGCTTAGTCTATGTTTCAGCCCAGATCAGGAAAATTACGCAAACTCTGGCAAAACATTCCACAAGTGGGGACGCTGGGCGGCGGTGTTGGGCAGGCATGAGGCGAGGCAATAAATCGGGCACTAGACCCGGAAGCTCAGAACTACAAGCGTTAGACCAAGCGTTAGATCAAGCGTTAGATCAAGCGTTAGACAAAGTGGTAAGGCGGCAGCGCCTCACTCAGCGCCATCTGCCAATTGGGGCAGCGCGATCGCCATTTTTCCAGCGATTCATGCAGCAGCGCTTCATCTGCCCGTTTAACCAGCAAATGCAGCCGCTCGATGCCGTCGCGGGGTTCGTCAACCTGGAGCGCGGGATACTCCTGGGCGATCGCCGCCTTAAGCGCCTGCAACTCGGTTTGCTGCTGTTGCTGTCGATCAAGCTGCTGCTGAAACTGCCGTTTTTTGGCCAAGAAATAGTCGCGCCCGGTTCCAGCAGTCGCAAGCGGGCTGGCCGCAGAAGATTCGGGCGATCGCGGCGACAGTTTCAAGGTATATTCCGCCTGCCCCACCAGCCGCGTCAGGGTGGTTTGGTAAGCAGCCGCATTAAGGTGCAAATGCTCCAGCAGTTTTTCTTGCGACACAAACTGCGTCCCAAACCGCAGGGGCAAAACGGGAGCCTGTTCAAAAACCTCGCGAATCACCTGGTCATGGTGCAAAACCGCCCGCATCAGCCGCTCATCGCTTTGCTCCAGCACTGCCAAATCTAGTCCTGGCTCTACGACTGCGCCCACCCCCAGTTCATACAGCAGCATCAACTCGCCGCTAATGCCTGCTGGCAATACGATCGACCCGCTAGACTGAAGGACAAACGCATAGGTATACATCAAAACCTGACTGCCCCGATGGAGAGACGCTTTGATCAAAAATATCGCTGCTTAATACTCCATTCTATAGGGGCTAATCGGGGCTGGGACGGATGCCATGCCACGATTTCTGACCCAGGAGTTGTTCGACTCCCGCCAGTTCTGTCCTGTAAACCTCTTGCATGAATGCTGTTTTGAGGGCGTGAATCGTGGCGCAGCGGTACCGCGCCACGATTCACGCAAGAAGTCTTGTATTTAGGGCTGCATTTAGAACTAGAATTTAGGGCCAAAACCTGGGGACAGAACTGGGCCCCAGCACTACACCTTCGCTTCCTCTTTCACCAGCTTGTCCCAGCCCAAATCCTTCAGAGAAGTATTGCGGCGCAGCGGGCGGGTCGCCAGTTCCAGGATGTCGCGGGCATTGGCAAAGCCGTGAATCTGGGCAAAGGTAAACTCCACCGACCATTTGGTATTGATGCCGCGTGCCTCTAGCGGGTTGGCGTGGGCCATACCCGTAATCACCAGATCCGGACTCAGGTCATAAATCCGCTGAATCTGGTTATAGTTGTCGGGCTTTTCGACAATCCGGGGCAGCGGCACGCCCATCTCGGCACAGGTCTTCTCCAGCAGCGCCAGTTCTGCCGCCTGATAGCGCTTGTCCATGTAGGGAATGCCGATTTCGGAGACGGTCATGCCGCAGCGGATCAGAAAACGGGCCAGGGAAATTTCCAGCAGGTTGTCCCCCATAAAGAAGACCGACTTGCCCCGCAGCAGGGAAATATAATCCTCCAGCCCCTCCCAGATTTTGGCTTCGCGCTCCTCCAGTCCCTTCGGCTCAATGCCAAACACCGAGCAGATTTTCTCTACCCAGGCGCGGGTGCCATCTGGGCCAATGGGGAACGGTGCGCCGATCAGCTTGCACTTGCGGCGGCGCATCAGCGTGGTGGCGGTGCGCGACAGGAACGGATTCACGCCGCAGACGTAATACCCTTCTTCGATCACGGGCAGTTCTGTAAACCGCTTGGCCGGCAGCCAGCCAGAGACTTTGATGCCCTGTTTTTTGAGTTCCAGCGTTAGTTGCGTTACCACCGGGTCGGGCAGCGAGCCAAACAGCACCAGCGGCGGATGATCCACATATTCCGACTCTTCTGCCTTCACGTCTTCCTGTTTGCGGCCAAAGTTCAGCAGCCTTTGCACGGCGTTGCGCTCGGCTTTTTCCGATTCCAGCACGGGCGCTTTGTCGGGGCAGCGGGCCGCCATCGCCGCCAGCACGGTGTCTTCGCCCTGCGTAAAGGCGTAGTCCAGCCCGTTTGCACGAGCCACCACGATGGGAATGCCGATTTCGGCCTCTAGCTTGGGTGCGAGGCCTTCCAGATCCATTTTGATAATTTCGGTGGTGCAGGTGCCGATCCACACAATGACCGAGGGGTTGCGATCGCGCTTAATCTGTTCACACAATCGCTTTAACTCTTCGTAGTCATTCAACTGCGCGGAAATATCACCCTCTTCCAGTTCGGCCATGGCGTAGCGCGGCTCTGCGAAAATCATCACGCCCATCGCGTTTTGCAGAAAATAGCCGCAGGTCTTCGTGCCGATGACCAGGAAAAAGCTGTCTTCAATTTTTTGATAGAGCCACGCAACGCAGCTAATCGGGCAAAAGGTATGGTAATTGCCCGTTTCACAGTCAAAGGTAAGCGCTTGGGGTTGGGTATCGGCGAGGGTCATAGCGAGTGTTGGGGTGTTGGAATGATTGACGTGGGACAAAGATAAAGAATTGGTGTTGGGTAACGCGAAGCAGGTTAGATAAGTTTAAGTAAACTACTTGCGACTCTAAATGGTGACTCTAGATTGTGACTCCAGATCATGACTCTAGATCGTGACTCTAGATTGTGACTCTAGATTGTGACTCCAGACACTCCCTCAATCCCGCTCTCCTACGCCCGTACAGGCTTCGTCAATTTTGGAAGATAGCCGCACGGCGGGAACTGTGCTGGCGGGCTGGGTTTCGGGGAGGTCGAGGGGCGTTTCCGAGGCGATCGTGCGGCTAGGCAGCATCTTGGGAGCATCGTCGTCGAGTTCGTCGAGTTTGTCGTCAGGATTGAAGTTCAGCCCCAGGGCAAGGATGATTCGGTCGGGGTCGTTGCTTAGGTCTACGATCAGCGGCAGCAGGCTCGTCAACTGTGGCTCTAGGGTAGAAAGCGTTCCCAAGATAAAGCCCGATGAAGGTCGCCGCTGTCCGGCACAGTCTACCCAAACGCCCAGCCGCGCAATCCACTCTCGGTTTTCGCGGTAGTAGGTGAGCCAGGCGATTTTCAGGGACTTGCGGAGATATTGAACGTTCATTAGTAAGGGGTCAGGGAGTCAGGTTTCAGAGATTCAAACTACAGAGTTTAGATTATCGGGGGGCGATCGCCCCGTTTGCCATCTTCCGCAAAGCTAAAGAATTGCGGACTGTGTTCGACGCTCTGAATCCTGATCCCTGGCTAAACCATCATCAAGTCCAGTTCCTCTTCGGCCCGCTTTGGCGCTTCCTTGGGATTCAGGTAAAAATCAGACAGCAGGCTAAACAGGTCGCGGTCGGGCGCGTTGTTGGGCACAACGCCTTCGGGACGGGCGAGAATCTGGTCGGCGATGTTGAGGTAGTAGTCGCAGACATAGCTCAGCGAGGGGTCTGTTTCTGCCATTTCAAACAGCGTCTTGCCCTTGACGCGAGAGACACGAATGTCCTCAATCAGCGGCAAGACCTCTAGCACGGGCATCGGCACGGCTTCGATGTATTTGTCGATCAGGTCGCGCTTGGCGGTGCGGTTGCCGATCAGCCCAGCGAGGCGCAGCGGGTGGGTGCGGGCTTTTTCGCGCACAGAGGCAGCGATGCGGTTGGCGGCAAACAGCGCGTCGAAGCCGTTGTCGGTGACGATCATGCAATAGTCAGCATAGTTGAGCGGGGCAGCAAACCCGCCACACACCACATCGCCCAGCACATCGAATAAGATCACATCGTACTCATCAAAGGCGTTTAGCTCCTTCAGCAGCTTCACGGTTTCACCGACGACGTAGCCGCCGCAGCCTGCGCCCGCTGGCGGCCCGCCCGCTTCTACACAATCCACGCCGCCATAGCCCTTGTAGATCACGTCTTCGGGCCACACGTCCTCGTAGTGATAGTCCTTTTCTTGCAGCGTGTCGATGATGGTGGGAATGAGGAAGCCAGTGAGGGTAAAGGTGCTGTCGTGCTTGGGGTCGCAACCGATTTGCAGCACCTTCTTGCCGCGTCGGGAGAGGGCAACTGAGATATTGCAACTGGTGGTGGACTTACCAATGCCACCTTTTCCATAGACCGCAAGTTTCACGGGCAAGCTCCTAGTGAAGGGATGAGGGATGAAGAGAGGAGAGGTATAGCAGCGATCATCGCGGCTACTGTGTGAATTATGGAGAGCCAGATGCCCAATGGAAAGGGGCTGAAAAATCAGTTCACGACTCTAAATGAAACTAAACAGATTATCTGTGTGAATTCGTCGCCTCAGATCCTCAAGTTTCCTATGATTCCTCAAAAAACCTGTTTTTAGATTTTTGAACATGGCTTTTTATATAAAACAGAACAAAATACAAAAACCTGTGTTGACCTAAAATGAATTGTTTTTTGGCGATCGCCCACTTTCCTGAACGCTTCGAGCGACCCGCCAAAACCTCATCCCATCCCACTCTCAGGGCGATCGCCCCGGTTCCGCTTTCCTCCCCCGCTGGCGCAGATTCCTCCGAAAATAGAGGGAACCGTTGGATTGATAATTATCGTGAATTTTTTGGAAAACCCCGCCCTGCTGCTGGCGATCGCCGCTCTGCTGGACTTTTTGATTGGCGACCCGTGGAACTGGCTGCATCCGGTGCAGGTGATGGGCTGGGCGATTGGGCGCTATGGCCGCTGGGTGCAAACTTGGCTGGCCCTGACTCCCGAACCCGTATCGGTGCAGCGAAAGGTCGGATTACAGCGGACGGCAGGCGTTTTGCTGGCGATCGCCCTGGTGCTGGGCAGCGGCGCGATCGGCTGGCTCATCGTTCACGCAAGCCGCACGGTTCACCCATTGCTGGGGCTGGCAGCCGAATCGATCCTACTGGCAAGCTGCTTTGCCGGACGCAGCCTGCGCGACGCAGCGGCAGATGTGTTGCAGCCCTTATCCAGAGGGGATTTATCCGAAGCGCGATCGCACCTCAGCCGCTATGTCGGGCGCGACACGGAGAACCTGCCCGAACCCGAAATCCTCCGCGCCGTGTTGGAAACTGTGACGGAAAACGCCACCGACGGCGTGACGGCTCCGCTGTTTTGGGCGATCGCCGGATCATTTATCCCACTCGGCCCCATTCCCCTGGCGCTGGGCTACAAAGCCGCCAGCACCCTCGACTCGATGGTGGGCTACAAAGCCGCGCCCTACACGCATCTAGGCTGGGCCAGCGCCCGCCTGGATGATTTGCTGACTTGGCTGCCCTGTCGCCTCACCGTTTTGACGATCGCCCTAATCTCTGGCAGACCGGGCCACGTCCTCAAACTGTGCCGCCGCGATGCTCCCCAAGACCCCAGCCCCAACGCCGGATGGAGCGAATGCGCCTATGCGGCCGCGCTGGATGTGCAGGTCGGCGGGCAAAACACCTATCGCGGCAAAATCACCCACAAGCCGCTGCTGGCTGATCCCGTGCGTCCCATCACGTCTGAGCGCATCCAGCAAGCCCTGAATCTGACTCGCCGCGTTTTCTTACTTTGGCTGGCGGGGGCGATCGCCCTCCACCACCTATCCTGCTTACGCCCGCTGCTATCCTGAAGAGCAGACCGCTAACAGAACGCAGGACATTTCGGCATGGCAGAGCGATTGCAGAACTATATCAATGGACAGTGGTGCGCGTCGGCAGCAACGGAGTATTTAAACGTGGTGAACCCTGCCACCTGTGAGGTGCTGGCGCAAGTGCCGCTATCGCCTGCCAGCGAGGTCGATGCAGCGGCACAGGCAGCGGCGGCGGCGTTTCGAACCTGGCGGCGGGTGCCAGCGGGCGATCGCATTCAATATTTGTTCAAACTCAAAGGTCTGCTGGAAGAAAACCTGGATGATCTGTCGCGGACGATCACGCTGGAATGCGGCAAGATCTATGCCGAAGCCAAGGCCGAAATGCAGCGGGCGATCGAAAACGTGGAGGTGGCCTGCGGCATTCCTATGCTGATGCAGGGCGACGTGTCGGAAGACATTGCGCGGGGCATTGATGAATTCATGATTCGCCAGCCGCTGGGCGTGTGCGCGGCGATCGCCCCGTTCAATTTTCCTGGCATGATTCCCTTCTGGTTTCTGCCCTATGCGATCGCCTGCGGCAACACGTACATTCTGAAACCGTCGGAAAAAGTGCCCCTGACGCTGCAAAAAGTGATGCGGCTGATCGAGCAAACGGGGCTGCCGCCGGGGGTGGTGAATCTGGTCAACGGTGCAAAGGAAGCCGTGGACGCGATTCTCGATCATCCCGCCATTCGCGGCATCAGCTTTGTCGGCTCGTCGCCCGTGGCGAAATATGTCTACAGTCGCGCAGCGGCAAACGGCAAGCGGGTGCAGTGTCAGGGCGGCGCGAAGAATCCGATCATTGTGCTGCCCGATGCCGATCTGGATTCGACCATTCGGATTGCGGCGGACAGCGCCTTTGGCTGTGCGGGACAGCGCTGCCTCGCCGCATCGCTGATGGTGACGGTGGGGCGGGCGCGGGAGCCGTTTACAGAGGCGATCGCCGAGGCGGCCAAGTCTCGCGTGGTGGGCTTTGGGCTAGATCAGGGCGTGCAGATGGGCCCGGTGATTAATCTGCAAAGCCGCGATCGCATTTCTGAGCTGATTCAGAAGGGCATCGACGAAGGCGCAACGCCGCTGATCGACGGGCGCAATCCCAAAATTGCGGGCTACGAAAACGGCAGCTTTGTCCGCCCGACGCTGCTGCAAGACGTGCGCCCCGACAGCCGCATCGCCCAGACGGAAATCTTTGGCCCCGTGCTGGGGCTGCTGCATGTGGAAACCATCGACGAGGCGATCGCCCTGGTCAACAGCGGCCACTGGGGCAATATGGCGTGCCTGTTCACCAGCAGCGGCGCAGCGGCTCGCAAATTCCGCTACGAAGCCGAAGCAGGCAACATCGGCATTAATATCGGCGTGGCTGCGCCGATGGCGTTTTTCCCCTTTAGCGGCTGGAAAGAGAGCTTCTTTGGCGATTTGCATGGCCAGGGCAAGCACGCAGTCGAGTTCTTCACGCAAACCAAGGTCGTCGTCGAGCGCTGGTTTCAGGACTGGACGCGCCAGTTTTAGCCGCATTGGGGAGGCTGCGTCAATGCTGGAGGCAGCGTAATCGTTTCCGAACAGTTTCCGAACAGTTTCCTAAAGGTTTCCTAAAATCTTCTGGAATTGCTTATAACCTGAACTTTACAAGCGGGGCGATCGCCACAAGAATCGGTAAACAGATGTGTTTTTATCGCGAACTTCGCGTAAAAACCTAGACTCTTTGGGTAGCTCTTTGACAGGCAGCGCCAGGAGATGAATGCGACCTGCTTTGGCAAAAGCTCGCGCAACATGCCTGCGTATTGGCTGCTTTAGCCCCAAATCTTGCTATTTTCCTATTTACTAAGGTTCAACGAAATGAAGCTTGCTCTGACCCCCGGTATTGCGAAATTTTTCACGTCGGCAGCGCTGACGCTGGCCTTTGTGGCGCTGTCTCCGCTGGCGGCTCTGGCCGAAATGGCCACCCTGACCGCCAGCCCCGGTAGCCGCATCAACGTGCGCGAGCAACCCTCGACCAACTCCCCCGCTCGGCACTACGGCATTCCGGGCGATCGC
>JBDNCP010000063.1:0-24300 GCA_046719575.1 Cyanobacteriota bacterium | reverse complement strand
CTCCATCGTTTCACTGCTTGCGGCATCGGGGCCTGGGCTTGAGGTGTGGACGGCGGCAAGGCTAGGGAAGGCTCCCAAGAGCGTGACCAGAGCCAGACTGGGCAAACTCAGCGCAAAGGGGCGGCAACGAGAAAATGAAGTTTGCATGGGGCGTGTCCTCATAGACGGGTTGGATTGCAGTTGTCCGGTCATAGTTCCAGACAAGATGAACCGATTCAATCGACCTCAGTGACCGCTGCTTAAATGTCTATCGTGCTGCTGAGCGTGAACTTATTCACTCCAGGACTAATGTGGATTGTGGATTTTAGCGTGGCGATTCTGGATTGCTAGGTTTGGGTTATCGGGTCGATCGCCAATCCCGAATAAACGTGTCTAGCAAACCCGTCAGCAGCTCTCGTTCGGCCTGAGCGTAACTGACCCCATACCCTAGAGATCCATATCCTCCCCCCCGGCTGTAGATATCCGCTTCGATGGTGCGGCCATTGAGCTGAACGGTGTGATACACACTGCCCCGCACGCTGATCGCCCCGCCATCATCGGTACATTCAATGGCGATCACGTATTGTGGGGTGGCCACAGGTTGTCCGCGCGGGTTGGAGACAGCCGGGATGTTGTGGCGGTTGAGGTATTGCATCACCGCCGTTTGCAGTTGGTCTTCGCGACTCCCTAATCGACAGAGTTTCATCACGCGCACAGGCATTTGCGACAGGCCGCGCAGGGCTTCGGCTTGCCTGGAGGCGATCGCACTGTCCAGCGTCACTCCTAGAGATGCCAGGGTAGAAATGGCAACCCAGAGCGATCGCCGCGCTATGGAAGCTGGAGCCATCGGGGTAAATGGTAGGAGCATAGCAAGTGGGAAAATAGATGAACGACTAACTTGCCTTAGTTCCAGTCAAAGGGCACTTATTCGGTGATACCTACAGGCTGCCTATAGCCCCAGAGAAAAGCTGCAAATGGCCGCGATCGCCTCAGACTGGAAAGCAACCCAAGCTGGCGTGGGATTCGCCACAGCAAAGAGGACATGCAGCGCATCGGCGGGCATCTCTTTTTCCAGAAAGTAGGTGGCTTTGGCCTGGGCGATCGCCTCTGAATCAGCACCCTGTTCAGCAAGCTCCGCTTCGATTTGAGCCAGTTCCGCCGCGATTTTCTCCCGCTCTTGCCCGGCTGCCATCACTGAAAAGGGCAAGCGATAGAGAATGTCATCGGTTGGGGTGTCGTAGAACAGCCACTCATAGCCTTTGCCAGGTTGCAGGGTGAGGTCGCCAAAGCGGGCAACGACAAATCCCTCGGCGTTGGGACTTGCTCTATCGGTGGCCAAAGTGGGGGGTGCAGGCTGGGTCAGGTCTTGCCAGGTTTCCCGCAGGTGCATTCGATCGACTTGCCCCTGCATGACAAAAATCGGCTGCTGATGCCAGATCATCTCCCGTCGGCCAGGGGTGACAATGCAGAAGTTGTCGTCTGGCGGCACATCGGGACCGCGGGAAAGCCCGGGTTCACCCCGGCTGCGGTCTTCGTTTTCTCGCTTAAAAAACTCCAGAAAGGTGCGTCTGGCGCGAGACTGCGGCGGCTCTGCCTGGGGTTGGGGGATGGGGCTTGCCAGGGCCGCAGCGGGCAGCAGGGCCAGCATCCCTACCGATATTGCGGCCAGCATCCTCCAGGGTATTGCGATATTTCTAACCATGCTTATCCGTATTCTCCCTTAGCCTGGGTAGACTATAACACCACACCATGAGCGACGGCAGCAGCCAGGGCAGCAGCACCCCAGCGCTGATATAGAGTTGCAGAGACAGCAGCCCGTATCCGACAGTAGCGGCGACCAAGCTTGCTGCAACGACACTGCGGGGATAGGGGCGATCGCCCAGATACAGGCTCAAGGCTTTGCCGCCCACGGCCGCCAGCAGAATCATCCACAAATCGGGAATGGGGACCACCAGCCGATTGGCGAGGCGGTGGTGGGTCATGTAGGCATGGGCTTCGCCGCCTGTGAAGTGGGCCGCAGGGTGCTGAGTGCGATCGCGCCAATAGCGTAGAGCGGGCGGCGGCACTAGATTGTCGGCTCCGTCGGGGGCCAGCCCGGCCGCTTCGTAGCCCCCGGCCGCCACAATCACAATCGCGTTGCTAAGGTCAGGCAAGGCTGCTTCATCCTGGCGCAGGTGCCACGCGGGAATGGCGGTAAACACCTGGTCTGGCGGCAGCGACAGATCGAGAATCGGCTGGAGCCAGTGCTGCCAAGCTTCGTAGGACAGTTCCGTGAGTGGGTGCAGCGTGGCCCGCTGAGAGAGGTTCAGGTCATGGCGCTGCTGATGGCGGCGAACTTGCCCAGATAGGGGCGGCCCCTGGAGCGCGGGCCGTGGCGCTGAAAGGCTCCCCGCTTGCCCCGGCTGGCTGAGGCGCTGGGCCACGACAAGCTGATGGCTAAAGGGAGCAGGGCGATCGCTCTGGGGTCGGTAGGGCTGCACGCGTCGCCAGGGCAACCAGGCATCGCCCAGCAGAATGCGGTCTGGATCAATCACATTGGGATGGGGCGGCAGCCAGAGGCCGTTCTGTCGCGCAGTGCCAAACACAAACCAGGTCTGCCGCTGGGCGATCGCCCCCATGAGAACCTCATTCAGTTGGTCATCATGCTCAGGCTGAGCCAGATCGAGCAGATAGTCAATGCCCACAACCCTTGCACCCCGCTCGGACAGGGCCGCCACAATCTCGGCCACCATGCCTCGGTGAATGGGGTGATAGCTGGAAATATTCCACTGGCGAAAGCTTTCGCCGTCGATCTGCACCAGCACGACAGCCGAAGGGTCGTCTTCTCCCAATTGCCCAGTCAGGTCGCGGTAGAAAGCCTGGGCCAGCACCCGCCGATCGAGCAGCCACGCCTGGGGCGCAACGGGAAACTCCGTAGGCGGCAGCGTGGGGATGAGACTCACTAGCGCCAGGACTGCAACGCTCTGGGCCTCGCGCCAAGTGGGTCGCCAGCGCCGCAGTTGCGATCGCCACCCCTTGGGTTCCAAACGATAGGGCACGGAGGTCGGGTGGCGAAACAGCGACGGCACCAGGTAGGCCGAGGGATAGGTCAGTCCTTGTTCGGCCCGGAGGGCGCGGCAAGCCTCGTGGAGCGCCGCCTGCACGTTTTGCCCCTGAGCCAGCCGTTGCAGCAGTTGTTCCAAAAAGAACCGGGCCACTTCGTTGTGAATCGGCTCTCGCATGATGGCGACCTGGCTAAGGCCCAGGTTAATCAGCCCTTGGGCAATGTCGAGGCCGCTACACGAGTTAAACAGGGCAAACTGGAGGCCGCGCTGTTGGGCCGTTTGCAGATAGGGGGCCAGGTCTTTGAGCGCGAGGGTAGTGTGGGGGGCGATCGCCACTTGTCCGCCCACCAGTGCCGCCTCATTGCTGTGGCCCGCAAAAAACAGCACATCCCAGCCCAGCGGATCGGCGATCGCCTCACATACCCGCTGCTTCAGCGCAATCAGGTCTTCTCCGGGCTGCCAGCCCACATAGTGAATCTCCAGAAGTCGCCGTTGAGCATCGAGGGCCTGCCGTTCGCCGCTAAAGTTCAGCCCCGTCTCGTCGCCCAAAATCGCCAGTACCCTGGTCTTGCCGCGTCGCCAGGTGGGTCGCGGGCCGCTAGCAGCGCGAATGGTAGCGGGCGATCGCACGATTTGCACCGGCACCCCAAACTCCCACGTTTCCCAGGGCAATCGCGCCAGATCCAGCGGCGTGCAGGTGAGGAATAGCTCCGTTGCCCCCTGAGACCGAGCCGCCGCCACCACCTCCTGGCGCAAGTCATACAGATCGCCCTGCTTTAGCCAGGTGTGAAATTCCGACAAGAGCCGTGCCTCTGCCTGCACCAGTTGACTATGCCAATCAATCGCAGTGGCGACCACCTGCCCCGCCCCACCTGCCCGCCCCCGCAGCGCCTGCTTATAGTAGCCCAGATAGGCCCGCTGCCAGGCTCCGTAAAGCGACAACAGCCCCTCTGGAAAAACGACGCTAGCGGTCAACCGCTGCCCCGCATCCCAGGACAGATCAAACAGGCAGCTTTGGTCAATCTTGTGGACGGTGAGGCGATAGGCCATGACTGCCCCCTCATGCTTCGGGGCGAAACACAAAGGGCGGCCAACTCAGGGTAGACCCATCTGGCAGGGTGACGGAAACCCTAAAGGCCTCATCCCAAGAGCCGAAGACCTGGGCATAGAGGTGGTTTGCGCCAGAAGCAGGAGAGAGGGTGCTGTCTGCCAGAATCGCTTCAGCGTCGCGCACCACCAGGCGAGTTCCGGGCAAGATCTGTTCACCAGGGGTCGGCCCCAGCACCAACAGCAGGCACCACTCTGGCTGAGAGCCTTCGAGATGCGTCCAGGTGAGGACACAGAGACGCAGGGGCACGCCTGCCCGTTGCAGATCTGTATAGGCTCCCCTGGCGGTGGCGGGGATCACCACTCCAGCGGGTTCTAGCTGACGCAGCACCGCCTCCAGGGTTTCAGCCGGGCCGTGGCTCGACCTCAGCGCGGGAGACATCGATAGCGGCGGCAGCAGGGCCCAAGTCAGGGTGCTGGTTACGGTGTTGGCCAGCGTGTCGAGGCGATCGCCCAGCCAGCGCCACACGTTAATCGCCTCCTGAATCGCGCCCTGAGTCGCTTCCTGGGGTGCGAGAGCAGCCAGGGGTAAGGACTCCACCGTTTCCAACTGGGCGGGGTCAAGGCAGTTGAGGTAGAGCAAGATTTCCTCAGGGTCGGCATTGAACCATGCCACAGGGACGGTGCAGGTGTCGCTGTCGTTGAGAGCCAATGCGTCTCGCTGGGCCAATAGGCGATCGCGCCGCAGCCCCCCCAGAATCGTCACTTGGTCGGCCTCTTCTCGCACGTCCACTAGCAGATACAGGTGAGCAAAGGCCTGGGCATCCTCTTGGGCATCCTCCTGGGCATCCTCCAGGGTGCGTCTGGAAATCGCCACCTGGCCATCGCTGAGGGTTCCCTGGGGCACAATGCACAGACGAAAGCCATTCACCGTTCCCTGCACATCTAGGCCTGGCGGTTCGTTGGGGTCGTAGGTCAGCGCCAAGCCTGAAGCGCCCTCCTCAAGCCACTGCTGCACCCCCCGCAGCGCCAGCGCCCGCAAAAACGTCATCCACTGTCGCTCTGGGGACATCCGCTGGCAAATCTGCACCGCCCAGTCTATGGCGGCAGGAGAGAGGGCCACCGTGGTCGGTTGCAGCGGTTCAAACTCATAGTCCGAAAGCTCGGTGGAATGACGCATGGGGTGCAGACTCACAAGAGGAACAGAGACAAGGGGAATAGAGGTTATTATCCGTGGGTTCATGGGGTTTGACCTGGCATAAAGGCGTGGATTTCGGCACAGAGGCGCTCGGCAAATCGACTCTTGACCTTGCGGGGTTTGGGGGATTGGGCCTCGGCTGCGGCATCGGCTATCAGGATGTCCACCTGTTCAGACAAAATGGTTTCCAACGTGGCATCCATCTTTCGGAGGCGGTCGGCAGATACCAACTCCGCTGCCTCCTGCCGCACGGCCGCAGTCAGTTGGGGAATCAGTTGGTGGCGCACGTCTGCCCTTAGTCGCTTTAGATTGAGCAGGCGAGTCACCTGGACTTGAGAATTCAGCCCGATGCGGGGCGCAATTTGGGTCATCGACACGCCTTCGCACAGGCGCAGGTGTAGCCCCTGGACATAGGGCCCATCTTGGGGCGGGGTGCGGCGACTCAAACAGGACACATTGAGGGCGATCGCCCCAGCAATGGTCTGCCCTAGCAACTGGTCAAGCACCTGACGATAGCGATGGAGAAACAGGTTGGAGTCGTCTTCAGCCGCAACACTGGTCTGAGTTTCGCTGAGGCGTTCTAGCTCGCTGTCATCCTGGGGTTGATAAATTTGGGGGTTGCCGCTGCGGGCGTGGATGCGGTATTGCCGCAGTTGGCTGGCCAGGTGCTTGAGCCGGGCCTTGACCACTTTGGGGGTGAGGGAGGGCATCATCTCCTGGAGTTGGGCTGGGGTGGGGTCGGGGCAGCGCCCGGCCTGACCAGACTGGCGTTGACGAATGCGATCGCGCTGATACACCGCCTGATAGCGCTCCAGAAGCTCTATGGCCTGAGCAATCTCAAAGTCGCTACAGAGGTGATATTCTCGCAAAATTCGCCGCACCCGCTCCCCATCACTGTCATTCAGAATGGCCCAGTCGCTCGCTAGGTAAACTCCCTTTTCGAGCAGCAGACGAGTCAAGGCCGGATGGCTCTTGGTCAGCAAATTGCTCCAGGTCCCTAAACTGGCTTTGTCCGGGTCGAAGCTGGTTAAAATCTCCAGGCTGAGGGGGCGATAGGTGGGGGCAGCGTGGCCATTGTCATCCAGCACGAGGGGAAGCAGATCGGTTGCTGCAAACCCGTGGCGATCGCCATAGCGCTGAGCCAAACTGACGCAGGTATTGCGAATCTGGTGAGAAACCCAGCAGCGCAGGCTCATTTGGGCCAGTTCAGAACCGCTATCCTGGCCCTGCCATATTCCCAGCAAAGTCTTTTGTAGACTACGGTCTGCCCCTTCCACATCGAGCAAGGTTGGATACGTGTTTTCTAGCCAAGTCTTCACAGCAGACAGTTCTGTCGGTTTGGGTTGGCCCGTGCTGGTCAGTCGCACCAATTGCCAATAGCGGAAAACGTTATCCATGAATCCTGTGACAACTCATCAGCAGCATTTCGATCCCATGTCTACACCCCCGACCCCCAGCATAGGTTAGTCCAGTGTGTGAGTCCTCGGAACTATAGTTCTCTGGCTTCAGCACCTATTCAGCGCTTATTCAGTCCCGGTTCAACTCTTGCCAATTCAACTCATACGGGATCTTCCGATTGATGAAATCTCCCAATTTACAGATATTCAAGCTCCCCTAGAAAAGATTGCAGGGTTATCCGGAGTTGCCGCTGGGGTGCCGAGAGGGGTTTAGCTATGGCGGAGGATTAAGTAGTGTAGTAGGTTGGCTAGGCTATAGGGGCAACCTATCGTGGTCAAAGCAGCGCTATGTGGTCGCAAGCATCTTCGGTGTGCCGATGTCTCAAGGCAGTTTAGCCAAGGTGCATCAGTGTTAGCTGACGTGCTAGAGCATCCCCAAAAGGGGTGTTGGGCGGCTGATTCCCAAGCCTTGAGCAACCGGTTTCGCCGCCATTGGTCAGACTGGTTTACGTTTCTCACGACTCCTGAGGTCAAGCCTGACAACAATGATGCGGAGCGAGGCTTACGGCCAGTGGTGATTCATCGCAAAGTCTTGGGGGGTGCCCGCAGTGATTGGGAGGCTCAGTTAGTCGCGATGATGTTCAGTTTTCTCGAATCCATGCGTCGTCAGGGTAAAAACGCTATCGACCAGCTCTTTGAGCTCATCGCCTCTTCGAGGTGCTCGCCCCCCTGCTCTTTTGCCGGGATAATCCTCGGGGTCTGGAGGCTTTCTCAATAAGCCTCCCTTATTGCTGTGACTAAGTTACGAAGTTAGAAGGTTGATTGAGGATCAGGAGCCAAGCTGATTTTTCTGCCGCCTTACTCGCCAGACTTTTCACCCATTGAGAATTGCTTTTCAAAGATCTAAGAACATTCTGCGTTTTATCGGAGTACGAAGTTATCCAGACCTTGCCAAAGCTTGCCAAAGCTATTGATGAAGCTTTCTCTCAAGTCTCATTGAGCGACCTAGAGAATTGGTTTTCTCATTGCTGTTACTGTGACTCACTAGCATGAGAAATGCTGTAAATGCCAAATACCAAAATCTCTAATCACAAAATCCAGCGATCGCTCCACTACACTTCCTGGAATCCAGCAGATATCACCAAATTTTTCTACATGTTGTCCAGCGTAGCGGTTTGTTGTATTGTAGGATCGCCATTCCCGACTAACCAATGGTTCTATCTCACCCGTTGCCGTTATACCTGTTGACGAGGCATGAGCTAGCAATCGTTCTGCTTGAACGATAGGACTATCCCCACCACCATTAAAAGTTGCCTTCTCCTCGAATAAATCATGATTCTCTAGGGGCCTAATCTCAACACACTCAACATCTCCCCAACCATAGCCCCGCTCACCCCCCATTTGTAAGCGTTTACAGGCATTTTGCCACTGGAGAGTGCAGCTTTCTTTCTCAAACACGTAGCCAATCAAATAAACCTGTTTTCCTTCGTCCAACGTGCGTGGTGAGAGAAACTCTACTTCATGCAATAGCCCTTCATCTGCTGCTTGTTGTGGGTAGACCAATGCAGTACTCGCATAGCTGCTAAGGAAACGACGACGAAACTGACTTTCGTTCTTCCAGGGAAAGGCAATTTCATATCCTTCTGAGGGATTCGATTGAGACTTTGCGATCGCCGGATAGAAATAGGTGAACGCTAGATGGCTATTGACCTGATCTCCAAAAGTCTTGTACTGCTTGGAATCAGTTGCAGATCCACTGGTTGCATCACGGGTAAGCCGCAGAGTGAGTGCGCCCCAAAATACTCGTCCAGTCACATAGGGACGGGTACGCTGCACGTTGCCCACTTTGCTGCAACCAATGTGCATGGGGGACTTCAACTTAAACACTACGCGGTAAGCTGTCCAAGTCACGCAGTCTCCTCCTGCTCATCCTTTTTCTCTGGTTCTTGATGTTTCTCTGGTTCTTGATGAGCCTTTGCGCCATAGCGGGCATAAATCAACATCTGTTCTAGTGTTTCTTTTACCAACAAGAGGCGTTCCAAATTAACGGTGACGTTTTCGTTAATGTACGAGAGGATGTCATCAGGTTTGCTACTGCTTGGTTTGCCCCAATTAAATTGCAAGCCGTCGAGTAAGTTAAGCATTTCTGCAACAACAACTTCCTCATTGCCCTTCTCTTTTGCCAGTAGGTACAAAAAACAGGCGTACACACCATCTTCTTGCAATACGCCCAATGCTTTGGTGACAGTGGTTTCTATATTAGCCTTAGCTTTTGTGACTACTGCTTGTGCATGTTGGGCAGCAAGGCGATCGAGATTTATCACTGTGTTGCTCATGGGTTGTCTCCTGTGAATTGATTAACCACCAAGGCACAAAGGGCACAAAGCAATTTCTTCGTGTTCTTCGTGTCTTTGTGGTTTTCTATCAAGGTTATGTGGTGGTTGGTTGAGGTTCCTGAGAAGAGCGATCGGTTTGTGGCTGACTCAGCCAATCCTTAATCTCCACCGTCATTGGCTCACCAACTATTGCCATCCGCCCAAACCCGCGTGTACCCATGCCCCCGACCCCCAACCACTCAATCATACCCAAGCCTGCTTTCACGACATCCAGTGAGTCACTCCAGGTATTTCCTCCTGGTAATGATTTATCTGTTTTAGGAAATGCCTGACGGTAATCATCCAACACCACTTCTGCGGTGAGGAAAGTGGCACGGGGAATCGCTTCGTAGGTAAATAATGCTTTATCTTCGGCTGCACCTGTCATCGGGTCGATCGCTACCGATGTCCGCACTTCCAGGTTGCTGTTCACGATTTGACTGAAGAGTGCATCTTGAACGAGAACAATCTTTTTGATAGCTTTCCAACGTGGTTGATTTTGCCAATTCTGGGGTGGTGTTACCATTACTGTTGTTTGCTGATCAGGAACTTTCACCATCAACCAGCCCAGGTTTAGTCGTTTATCGGGCTTATCCCAAGTCAAAACCACTTCATCGATATTCCAAGGATCGGGTAGATTGTTGCCAACCGTAAAACCCGCTTCTTGCAGCCGTTCCACGGTACTCACCCACACAGGTCCCACCATCGAATGCACTGGAAACAGCAGCACATGGGCATCAAAGATATTCACCACGCCAGAATAGATGGTGGCTTTATCAGCATCGTTGTCATTCTTAGATTTCTTGATATAGCCAAAGGTATAACAGACCGGATTTTGATCAGGATTGTCAATTTTTTCATGGCTTTGTCCAGCAGCTTCAGGGGTTTCATACAACTGTGCTGCATACGATCGCGCTGCCCCATGCAAACTGGTGCCTGGAATTTTGGGAATTTTGGTGCCCGGTTCCCGCACGATGCTGTTGTCTACCCGTCCCAGGCGATAGCCGCCAGTGCCGATATGCACCGGGTCGAGGGTCATAAACAGGTAGCGTTGTCGTTTATAGGTTGCCATTGGGGTTATCCTTACCGCTGTTTCAAAATTTCCATATATAGTTCTGCCAAGTCAGCCAGTTCGCCCCGCACTCCGGCATCAATGAGTTGCTGACGTTGGTCTAGAGGGATATCTGTCCATTGTTTATAGTCTTTTCTCCAGGTCGCATTAGCCAGTGTATCGGTAACGAATTGTTTGAACACTGGATCACTGAGTGATTTTTGGTCATTTTGCCCGTACCAGAGTTCGCGGGTGGCCTCAATGGTATAAATCATCTGATGGCGTTGCGAGGTTTCTAGGGCTTGTAGGATCTTCCAGAGGGTGTCGAAGCGATCGAGGTCTTCCAGGTAGAAGGGACGAGTGCGGCGGGGACGACGACCGTTTTCGTCGTAGTAAATCTCGAAGCGACGGGCTGTGCTGTCGAGGAACTCAAAGTCGAAGGTGGAGGGGGTGAAGTAGATCTGGTCTCCCTCTCGCAAATCTGCTGCATGAACCAGCCAACAGGGGGTTGTTTCACCGGGTCGCAAGCTTTTGATTGCCCGCTGCCGTTCAGTTGTCACCGTATTGTCATCATCACTGGTATTCAGGAAAACGTAGGGATACCAGACATCAGTCGTTGTCCCATCACCCATCGCAACAGGAACACGCCACGTGATTGTGTAGGTATCTCGGAACAGATCTAAAACAATGGTTTTCTTAAACTGTTGGGTACCATTGGCTAGCTCTTCCTTATCAGGTGTTAATAGACATTGGATCTTCGATATTTGCCAAAGCTGCTGATTATCAGGTGCTTTGTAGCTCAACATCTGCCGCCCAGCATCCAGAGCAGCCCGCAGCGGGGTACGTCGCTGGAAATAGACCACACCCAAGTGCAGCGGCAGGCGGTTCCGCACTTTGCCCATCTCCCGCTCATACTTGGTTTGGATCGCCTTCACCACTTCCAGCGACTTGTCTGCCGGAACCAATGCCATAAAGGTACGCGGTTCAGCCAGGATGGGAATGGCAGGGCTATATGCTATTTGATCAGGCATAACATTGCTAATGTTTAGCGTGCCTCGCAACTTGTTAGGACTGCCATACCCAGTGGGTTCTTCAATGGTGACTTGCTGATTGAGCAATCGCTGACGAACAAATTCTGCTGCGGCTGCATCATTCGCATACTCTTGAGACTTGGCACCCAGTTGCTTGGCAGTGTAGCGAAGATTATCTGTGGTGATCAGTTTGCCATCGTCATGTAAGACACTGAGCTTGGTCACTCCGAGTACAAGGTCATAGTTGCCATAACGCTGCAACTTGAATTGGGTAAGATTGGAGGATTCAATAATGAGGCGACCTTTTACCTTGGGTAGCTGTGCATCTGGAACATCTATTAATACTCTTTGCCAAAATCGTTGAGTCGTTTCCCAAACCCGACGCAACCGAGCAAAGGAAGGATTCTGCCGCATCATCGCCAGAGCTAGAAGAAAAGGCTCTTCAGTGGTTCTTCCTTCACCCAAGTCAGTATCAGTAACTTGCAAATCATAGAACTGCTGAAACGAACCTCCACGGGCATCCTTGAGCACAAGGTCATCTAAAAGTGCTGCCTGATTAGTAAATTGATTCCTGCTGATAGTTGTTTGAATGTTATTCAGTAGTATTGAATAGTCGAACTGATACGTTTTATTATTTCGATTACTGTCCATCAACTGACGATTGTCTGGATCAAAGGAAACTATGCTATTGAATGAATCACCCGTAAGCCATGATTCCAACTCAAATCGTCCTACAATCAGAGCAAGCCGACTATTGCTATCTGTAACTTCATCAATCCAAATTGTTGTGGATAAGTCCTGAGTCCAAGTTTGGGCACGAGAGGTTCGGCGGTCTTTGCATACATTGCATATTTTTAATATTTCATTGGAGATGGAACGCAAACCGCATACAGGGCAAATATCCCGCTTTTCTTCAATGTTCCAGTGAGGTTTGATCCATTCAGGGTTAGCAGTTTGTTTATTGAGCAGAGAGGTTGCCAATTTTCCGAATCGTAGGGTGTTTCTAGTGCGATCGCTCAACTCCAGCGTCCAAAGTGCTTCACCATCAAATCGATGATTAGCAATTTCTTGTATATGCTTGGCTAATGAGTCTCCTGACTCTACCTTTGCCTCAAGCAAATCAGCAACATCTGGAACCATGAATAGGCTGCCATTCTCATCTCGATAAACCTCCGCTCCGAGAGGATAGTCGTTTTCGATAACCTTCTGGACTTCATCTAACGCTTCTGTGATCAATTGCTTTCGGGCTAGCAGATCACTAATACGAACAGAATCGCCCCAAAACGCCAAACCATCTAAGCCCACTCGTAGTAAACGCCAGTGATACTTATCTGCAATGGTGTTCGTAATAGGGTCTTTCCAACCAAGCAACAAATTCTGAGCCAATGCTGCCTTGAGAAAAGCGACGCTGGCAAAAGTCTGGTCAAATAGGGAAACATCGCTCAGCGGTCGGCGTGTTTCTGCAACCGTCTGACGAAAGTAGTCTTCTATTCTAAGAGGGCAGTTTTTTGTACTAAAAATAAACTGATGTCGAAATTCTTGCCAGTTAAGATTGGAGGCTGTTGATGAGTTTTTTAGTGATTCGAGATTAGTTTGTAGAAAATCGTAAAGATTCTGACGCTCATCATGCAAATGATCCAAATCAATTGCATCAGTTTCAGTACCAAATGCTGTTGATTGATAAACGGTGGTCGTTTGACCTGGAGCAAACCGATTCAACACCCCCTTTTCAACTCCTGAACCACGCCCATGTGCATCCCACATTAACTTCAACAAGCCCTCTGCAACGTTGCGAGTGCGATGCTTTTCTATAAAATGGTAGAAGCTTAATGAGGCAGCTTGAAATTCAGCCACACTGAATCTGTCCCAAATAGCTCCTGACCAAGACTGATCTGTCAATAAATTGTTTAGATGAGCAAAGTTGTCTCTTAAATCTAGTGGAATTTGGGTGTCTAAGTTGTGCTGACCTTTCAAAAAATTTTCATGAAACTTACCTAGCATATGCAACCAAGCTGCTACTTCTGCTAGGAGTAATGCATCACGTTTGTCAGCTAACTTTTTCAAATCATGAGTCATGGCTGACCTCCTGAACTCATCTGTTTTCTGCATAACTGATCGGCGATTTGCTGTACTCGATCGCCCAACTCACTCCAGCTAACAAAAGTCTTCTGACTCACTGACTTTGTTACAGTGAATTCTAATTGTCGTTGCTCTTTAGCTCCTACCCATGCTTTAACCTCTTTGTATAGTTTTTCGTTATAAGTCTTGCCTTGTTTTTGACAAAACTTCTTGTATTGACCTTGACTTTTCAGCTTGCCATCATCGTCCAGAAATTCTCGTTTTAGACTACCATCATCATCCAAAAATTCTGGTTTTTGCTCTGGAGATGAAGCTTTTGCTAGATCGGGTAAAGCAGCCCGAATTGCCAACTCTCCCTTCCCTTCGATATCTGCAACACCAAAGCCGCTGCTAGTCTTGGCTCCAAAACCATAGACCGTGAGCATTGCTTGCACACCTTCCACAACCAGCTTCAAATCTGCTGCAACTTCACTTTCCTCAACCTTGCCAAAGGGGACATACAGAATCACAAACTCGCCTGTTGCTCCATTTTTTCCACCTGGAACGCACTCAATCAAAATGGGATTTTTTCCCGTGCCCTTTTTACGATCGTGCGGGTTAATCACCTCCAACCCAATCTTGTCAAAGAAGGTTGGATAAAAATAGAGCCGCCCTGCAAAGAAACCCGATGACGCAATATATCGCCGGATACAACGTCGATACCAGCGGGCTAAATAATCATCACTTAAACTATCTAAATAACTCTCCAGTTTTCTATCGTCTATATCAATGCCTTTTTCAGTGCCAAACAGTCGCGCAATGCTAATGCGTCTAGCAAGCAACTCTTTTCGATGAGTACGGCTAGTCTTATCATCTATGTTGCACCACCATTCTGCTAATTGCTGAAGCATGGCACTATGTAATGCTCCTTTCCAACCTGTGGAGGCAACCATTGGCGTTTGAAACAGCCTGTCTTTGCGGACAGGGTTATCGAGCAGGTGAAAGGCGCGATCGTCTTTGCTCAGGTAGGGTTTTCGTAGTTTGAAGGGGATGCGCAGCATGAAGCTGAGGGAGGGGAGGTTAGCAAGGTCAGAAAGTTTGGGCAGAAATTGAAATTCACTTGGAATAGAGTTGTCAGTCAAGCATTTTTGCCAAGCCTCACGAAGGGGATTTTTGAGTTCAGAACCTTGAGCCTCGTACCATAGATAGGATAAATGAGGTTCGATCTGAACTGCTTTTGCCGCAGCTTGCTCTACCTTCTTCTCTGCCTGTTTACGCTCATCTTTATTATTCTTTTGTTTTTTGGCTTGCTCAAGTTCACTCGAGGCTTGCTCAAGTTCACTCAAGCTGTTCTCCAACTGCTTTTTCCGAAAAGCATAATAGTCGTACTGCACTATTCATCCTCCTGCAATTGCAACAAGCTACGCAGAAATACCTGAACATCAGTTTGATTTGCGGTGACAGTATCTCTCTCCGAGTTTATTTCTCGCCAACCATCCAGATAATTGATTTTGTCCTTCGCAAACATTGCCTGATGCAACCAGGCATTGTGGGTTGCCGAATAGTCATGCATCATGCACCTCCAAATCTTGCAGTTTCACGCCTTCGTAAATCTCCTCCAGGCGGATCACAAAATCAACCGAGGCGATCGCCAAAGTTTGCTGAGCATCTCCATACTCCTTCAACAACCAATATCCCTCTGCCGTCTTGATGAACTGCTTCACATACACCTGATATTGATCCACCAGCACATATTCCTGAAACTCAGGAATCGTGCGGTAAGCATCAAACTTGTCGCCCTGGTCGTAATTGCGGGTACTTTTAGACAGCACTTCGACAATCATTTGAGGGTTTGTTACTGTATCCGTCCGGTCTGCATAAAACGCAGGCTCTCCGGCAATCAGCATCACGTCTGGGTAGGTAAATAGCCGCCACTTTGGAATCCAAAGTCGCACATCCCCAATGAACACTTTGTAGGATTGCTGTCGCAGGGCAAATTTTAGGTGAGCATAGAGATTGCCAGCAATATCATTGTGGTCAGTGCTACCCCCTGTTATAGGCACAATCTCCCCGTCACGATACTCACTTTTGTCTTCCGCTATTACTTCTAAATCCAGATATTCTTCTGGGGTATAAAATCGTGACTGTGTTTGGACTACCATTGGTTTACCTCCAATTATTTCCCTATATTGCTGCTCTCTTCGGCGTTTAATTTTAATAAGCTACGCAGAAACGCCGCAGCCTCGGATTCATTGGGCGTTTTTTTATCTCTTTTTGAGTTCATTTCACGCCAATCGTGCAAGATATATTTTGCTGTCAGATGTTGATAAATAGCATCTACGATCTTTTCTCTGTCCCAGTCATTTTGATAAACCTCTGCTTTTGTAGGAACCCAACCCCATACACGTATGGTTGACTTTCCATTTTCGATATAAGGACGAGAAATTTTAATTTTGGCAGCTTGGCGATCGCCTTTCACTGTGCCCATGATGAAGTGACGTAAATCTTTGTCTCCATCCCCCTCGCCTAAACTGTTATCCTTCCTATCCTTTTTAAGAATTAAGCCTTTAGATCCACTTTTGACCTCGTTTTTTTTCTCCTCTGTTCTAATCTTTTTCTCTGATCTGAAAAGTTGCCGGAGGTCATACTTTAAGTTGAAAGTATCTTGCTCAGTAAAAGATTTACTTAAATCTTTGGGCTGAATTTTTGCTAGAAAGATATTTTGTAGTGAAGGCAACTCTGGATATGTATGTTCGTCTTCTACTTTTTCGAGCCAGTCATCAAGAGATTCTTTATCGATACGCTTTCCTTCTACCTGAATCACACCTTCTACCTGAATCACACCAAAACCCATTTGGGGTCGTGCCCCTAGTGCTGACCAATCCGCGATGAATTGAACTAACCAACCAATGACTTCTGGTTTAAAGTCTGGATGTAAGCTCTGAATTTGAATGGTAAATGAACCAAATTTAGGAGGATTTTGGAAGTACCAAGTTGGTTTTTTTTGATGACCTTTACTATCCGTATAAGTGCGGTTTGCCTTCATCCGATGCTGGACTGAAGCATCAGATACTTGAGTCTCCTGAACCTCTAACCGAAATCGGCGTTTCTGCCCCTCTGCACCAAAAATTTTGCAAACCTCGCAAAGTCCGTTTTTGGATGAGCACTTTTGCTCAGTTGGATCACAGACATTTCCTCCCATTCCCCGCACCAACACTTCCATCCACCAGCGCAGGCTACCGAGGATGCCCGTTTCGTGGATGCGATCGACCTTGCCAGCTTCCACACCGCCAGTCCAGAGGGGAGTTAAAGTTTTAATTTCAATTTCCATTTTCCCTGAGCCGCACATTTTTCCGACCATAGCCTACCTTTACAGATTTTAGCCACGACTCCTAACGCTCTTCTGTCACCCTCGGCGAGGAATAATAGGGACAAAGCTGTGAAAGCTAGGTGCAGCCAATGGTTGAACCACGACCTGCGAAGCCAACTGTCCGATTCATCGATGACTATTGCCAGGACTATTGCCAGCAGTATCAAGCGCTGTTTCCAGAAGTTACAGAAGTTAGAAGCTTCGAGGCATTGAACATTTAAGCAGTTACATTTGGGACTCCTTAGCGAGGTCAAACGCAAAACACGACCAGCGATTGCCGACGTTGCAGGACTAGATGTTGCAGGACTAGACAATGCTCAATCGTTGCATCAATTTAGGCAAGATAGAGATTAGGCAAGATAGAGATTAGGCAAGATAGAGAATGGCATCGTGGTCTTGACTGCCTACGGTGTGGTGGACGATATCACCCTACCCTTGCTAAAACGTCGCGCTCAATAATACTGGCAATCCTGATCTATCTCCTAGTTCCGCTTTTCTTCTGCCTAGTGTGACAGAAGAGCGATTAGAACTTTTCGGGCTGGTCAAAGTCTCGAAGTACCGAATCTTACTTGCATATCTTATCCAAGCAGTTCTAGTCCATCCGCTGAACCCGACATTATTAGGCACCTTATTTATTATGCACCTTATTTGTCAGAAGTCTGCTTCCAGCAAATCATGTCCATAGGAGTTATCAATTACACATAACCAATTTCCGTTGATATTCTGCTTGAATACGTAGGTTGCCTTTCTTTCTGTGGCGGGGTAATTCCTTGCGGAAACGATGGTTTTAGCTAAAACCAGCGCAGTATCACCTGTTTCCAAAATTTTCATTTCTGCCTGCTTGACATCTAAAGTATGCTCAAAGTAATTAGCAATTTTCTCAAATGCTTCCTTTATCTGTGCTTTCCCAATCGCATTCATGCCAGGTTTAATTACCAATACAGCATCCTCTGTATAGATATCAATCAGGGTATCAAAATCTTCTTGATTTATTGCCCTGTCTGCTTTCTGGATTAAAAGTTCTATCGGATGTTGACTCATCTGTCTATTCTCACCAAATGACTTCAAGTAAATCACTCTAGTTCAACAACTGCAATCTCTACAACAGTTACGATATATTACCTTCAGCATAAACATCAACGATTTTTTGTCTAAGGTCTAGTGAGTATGGCTGCACTTGATTAAAAATGGAGTAAACATCCTAATCTCCTAATCATTTTATCAATTGCGCCTCGCTAGGCTGGAAATTGCTGTAGACCAAATTAAAAAATAAATCTTAAACCCTGCGCGGGCAGCGCAGGGTCTTTGGGTTTTATGTTTACTTAATAAACCTCTTGCATGAATGCTGTTTTGAAGGCGTGAATCGTGGCGCGGTACCGCGCCACGATTCACGCAAGAAGTCTAATGTCTACCTACTTAGAATCTCCAGTGGAGTCCACTGGCCTGAGGTGAAAAAGGCAGCCCAATGGTAGGGATGGCGATAGGCTGGATTTTGCAACGCGGCCAACTGCACCTGACGCAGGGCTTCGCCACGCCCGCTTCCCTGACCGAGGCGTTCGTAGTATTGCTGCATGAGGTCAGCCGTGCGGCGATCGCCCACCTGCCACAGGCTCATCAGCAGGCTTTCGGCCCCTGCGATCACAAAAGCCCGCCGCAACCCATAGACCCCTTCACCATCGGCCACATCCCCCAGCCCGGTTTCGCAGGCACTCAGCACCACCAAGCGCGTCCCCCGCAGGTTTAGACTCGCCACCTCCAGAGCCGTGAGTACGCCGTCTTCGCCGTCGCTGTCTCGTTGGTTAAAGCCTGCCAGCGCCAGCCCCGACCGCAGCAGCGGATTTTCGGCCCGATTGGCGGACTGGGGAACCGCTTCAATGTCGGCTTCGGGCGGGGGAATGGGGACATCCTGCAAAAAGAATCCATGCGTCGCCAGGTGCAAAATGCTCGGCCCCTGCACTTGCTTGAGGGCGTTTTCTGTGGCTTTGGCCTCGGTCAGCACCACTGCATTTTCTCCCAGCCAAGGGCGGATGGCTGCAACCTCTAGGGCGCTACCCGCCAGGGGGCCAAACCGCAGACTGCCCAGATCGGGCGATCGCGCTCCACCGCGACTCGCCGACGCAATCTGAATCACCCCTTGAGCATCCGCAATTTCAAAGTCTGGATTTGCAAACACCACCGACGGTTGCTGACTGGGGGCCGAGTGGGGCATCCTCAGCAAATCGCGCCCACTGGTGAGATAGGTCAGGGCATAAGTCTCGATCAGATAGCGGTTTTGCCCATCCACCAGTGCTGCGAAGGGCACTAGATTAAGCTGGCTATCGGGAGAAATCAGCACATGGCTGGCGTTTCCCAAGTGGGCCCGGACGGGCGCAAACACCATCTGGTAGAGTCTCTGGGCGACAGGTTTCAACTGCTCAGGCTCGTAGCAGGGCGTGGCCCGCCGTTCGCCACAGCGCAAAAATTCCAAGAATCTCTGAATTTGTGCATCAATAGCTGCTGCATCGCCCAGATCAGCCCAGCGCACCTCACCCGACGGCAGCAGCACGTAGGCTGCATAGCGGGCATCGCCAAACCCCCTATCCTGCCAGCCTCCCAGGTCACGACCTGGCTTTTGCATTAGGGGATTGCGGGGGTCAAAGGGGCGATAGCGCACATACTCCACCAGTGCGCCATCGGCGGGAAGGCGAGCCTGAATATCCGCCAGTTTCACCAGCGGGGCATCCCCAGCCAAGGCGGCGCTGCGACGAGCCAGCACCGCTTCGATCTCATCCATCTGGCTCCGCAGCGTCCTCAGTTGGGCTTGCGCCTGGGGAGATGCTCCTTGCTCCCCAAAGGCAATTTCTGCAATCTGCCGCCGCCGTCGATCCAGTTCGGACAGCAGCCGCTGGTCTTCGGGGTTGGGGTTTTGCTCCAGCAGCGCCAGGGTGGTGATGCCTGCCTCCAGCACTCGCCCCTTGCGGCGCAGCAGCGTGGTGGCCGCCAGTTGAGCCGCCTCTGGGTCGTTTGGGGCAGTCTTCAGATGGAGCGAAATCGCGTGGTTCAGCGTGTTGGCCACCGAGGCTGCATAGCGTTGTCGCCCAGCCTCATTTAGCGTGGCCAGGTTGCGGTCAAACTCTTGCTGTTCTAAGGCGATGCCTGCTTGCAAAATCTCCAGCGCGGCTGGAATTTTTCCCTGCGCCTGGTATAGACCCGCGAGGTTGTAAAAAATAGGCGACTGGAAGGCTTGCAGGTAGCCGCTATACACAGTCTCCGCTGTGGCTAGGGCCTGACGGTAGAGGCGCTCGGCGTCGTCATAGCGACCCTGACTGTGGAGCGCCAGCGCTAAGTTATGCAAGTCGCTTGGATGATCGGCAGTTTCCCTGTTTAAGGCAGCCGTTTGACCCTCAAATGCCTCTAGATAGAGAACTTCTGCATCTTGGTCACGCCCTTGGGCGCGATAGAGGGTGGAGGCTGCTTCTAGAAAAATCGCCTGTTCTGAAGATTCGTTGAAGCTTCTGGCGATTTCAACCATCTCTACCAGCAACGGTTCGACCTGATCGTAGCGCCGTTGAGCCTGGTAAATATTGGCAAGGGATAATAAGGTACTGGCGATCGCCCGCTGTGCCAGGAATACCGCTTCCCCGTCCTGGGGGGTGAGCGTTGCTAGAGCCGCCCGCTCCAACGCCAGCGCTTCTTGATAAAGGGCGGCCGCCCGCGCCAAGTCACCCCGCTGATAAGTCATCGCAGCCAGTCCACCGATCGCCTGAGCCAAGTGCTGGGGATTGGGGTTAGGCTGTGCCCGCAAAATCTCTAGGGCTTCGGCATAGGCGCTTTCCGCGTCGGACGAGCGCCCTAGGATGCTGTAACTCGCCGCCAGTGCAATCAGAGATTCAGCAACCTCAGGGTGGCGATCGCCCTTCTGCGCCCGCAACCTTGCCAGCCCATCCTCTAGCCTGGGAGCTGCAAAGGTAAACAAACTGTCCAGTGAGAAATCAGCATCCCTGGGCACTCGGTTATGTTCTCCCCGATAGGTAAGGGCGTTTGCGCTGGTGCTGCTGGCATTGTCCCACCACAGGCGATAGCGCCCGGTGCGGCCCTCCGTCTGGGAACCCACCGTCACCTGATAAGGGCCAGTGTCTTCCAGGGAAACCGTAAGCTGAGTCGCTCGACCACTGGCGGCTGCGACAAGCCCCCTCTGGCGGCTAAACACAAAAATCAGCAAATCATCGAGATCCTCGCTCGTGACCGCAAGGTTGACCGTCTGCCCTGCTACGCCCTCAAATTGGTGGATGTTGAAATAGCCCCCCGTCAGCGGCAACCGGGGCAACTGAGAGAGCGGCACATTAGAAAGCACTGGCTCAAACAATTCCAGATAATCGTGACGGTTGGCCTGCAAGCTGCGGGCATCGAGTTGCCCAACCACAGTCTGAGGGTAGGTCTGGGCTAATTGAGTCAGGGCATCGGGGGAAATCGGTGTGCCTTTTCCTTTGCTGGTCAGCAGGTGAGCGATCGTGTAGTGGGTGTCGGCTTCGTCGTGGCGGTCTAGCACACTCAGCAGCGTGGCCACCTGGTTAAACCCGTGGGGGATATTGGGATTATTTGACGGTAACACCTGTTCCAAAACTCGTAGCGCCTGTTTTGCCCGGTCGAGTGCCTCTTCGTAGCGTCCTTGGGTATATAGTCGATTGACCTCCTCATACAGCCGCTCGGCATCTGCCAAGGTCGGCGCTGCCAGCGATCGGGACAGGCTGCCGATTTGTCCGGGCGATCGCCCTAGGTTTTCAGGAACGGCAACAAACGCGAGTCCTGGCATTTGTCCGCTCAAGAGCCAGACCAGCATCAGGGCTGCCGGGCGGTTGTGTTGTTTCATGGATCACCTCTGAGATCACCTCTGATCGCCTCATCAAGACACTTGCTGATGTAAAAGTGGGCCCGGAACATTGCCACCATAGGCTAAACCATTGAGATGCAACTGTCGAGAGAAGCCCATTAAAAACTCACGCCAACTCGCGTTTTTTGAGGAATTGGCTAAGTTTTTTGGAGTTCCGCCAACTGGCTGACCTGTTGCCGATGTCATCGGCTTTTTCCAAAACTCATAATTTGGATAGTTGAGCGGGCTGAGGGTCTTGCTTTTGCTTTACTGGCGGTACAAGCCCTTGGCTGCTGTTGGGCGGCAAGGTTTGTGGGGTCTGCCGCGCTGTTCGATTTCAAATCGATTTCAAAGGAGAGTGCTGTGTTAACGGTTGCAATTGGCCATAGCGACGATCCAGATGCGTATGCGGCTGCAAAGGATCTGGTCGAGCAGTGTCAGGCTACGCTTCAGGGGCGATCGCCCCAGGTTGGCATTCTGTTTGCAGCCCTCGATTTTGACCACAGTCTGATTCTCGAAACGCTGAAAACGTCCTTTCCAGAGATGGTCGTCGTCGGCTGCACCACCGATGGCGAACTGTCGTCTGAGTTGGCCTTTCAGCAAGACTCGCTGGTGCTGATGGCGATCGCCTCCGATACCCTCGCCATGGGTGCAGGCGTAGGCTATGACCTTTCGCGCGATCCCGATGCTGCAATTCAGCGGGCGATCGCCCAGGCCCGTCAAGACCTCGACCTTTCGCCCGATGCAGTTCCCTCCCTCTGCCTCGCCTTTCCCGAAAGCCTCACCTACGATAGTCCTCTGGTCGTGGCCCACTTGCAAAAAGCCCTAGGCGACTCAGTGCCCCTTTTCGGCGGCTTCGCAGGCGACCAGAGCCAGTTTCAAAAAACCTATCAGTTCTATGGCTCTGAAGTGCTGACGGATGCGATTCCGCTGCTGCTATTTTTTGGAGATTTGAAGCTGGGTCATGGCGTAGCCCACGGCTGGACACCGACGGGTGCGCGAGGGACGATCACCCGCGCCGATGGACACCTCCTCCAGGAAATCGATCATCGGCCGGCGCTAGAGTTTTATCAGCGCTATATCAGCGACTTGCTGCCCTCGACCGAGTTTCCCCTAGCCGTTTGGGAAGAGGGCGCTGAGGGATATTATCTCCGGGCCTCCATCGGATTTGATCCAGAAACGGGCAGCATCCGGTCTATTCCCCTCTGGCCCAAAAACGCTCAGGTGCAAATTGCCAGAACCAGCCGGGATGAAATTATTGAAGGCGCACGCGCTTCTATGCAAGCTGCCTTGGCGAGCTATCCGGGCGAGCGTGTGGACGCTGTATTCTTGTTTTCCTGCTGTGTGCGTCATTCGCTCCTGGGCTTGCGGACTCAGCAAGAATACAAGCTGGTGCAAGAATCGCTGCCGCAGATGCCGGCCGCTGCTGGGTTCTATACCTATGGCGAAATTGCTCCTGTGACTCCAAACACTCCCTCTCGGGCCCATCACTCCACGTTTGTTACCCTGTTGCTAGGAACTGCTTAGATGGATATTGTCCAAAAGACTGTTACTGTTCCCTCGGTTGCTCCAGCTCCAAATCGCATCAATTCTATACCGTTGCAGATGGTTGAACGTTTGGGGGATTCTGAACCAACTCCGGCACAGTTGATAGCGGCGCTAGAAAAAGAAAACCGGATTCTCCGCAAAAAGCTGGAACGCTCAGAGCGCGATCGCCTTTCCCTGGAAGCAAACATAGAGCGCTCGGAAAGCCTCATGCGGAACGTAATAGCAGAACTGGAGGCATCGAGGGCCTCCCTGGCCCGGCGCGGGCAAGAATTGGAGGAAACCCTCTCGCAGTTGCAGTTGGCGCAAGTTCAGCTGATTGAAGCTGAAAAAATGTCGGCGCTGGGAACGTTAGTCGCAGGAATTGCCCACGAGATTAATAATCCCGTGAGTTTTGTGCATGGCAATGTGAACTATACCCAGAGCTATGTCCGGGAACTCCTGCGGGTTATTGCTGCCTATGAAGACGCTTATCCAATCCCAACTCCCAGCATTCAGGCGTTGCTCGAAGAGGTCGATCTGGAGTTTTTGCGGGAGGATGTAACCAAGGTGCTGCAATCGATGCAGATGGGCACCAAGCGGATCAGCGATATTGTGCGATCGCTCCGCACTTTTTCGCGTCTCGACGAAGCAGACTTTAAAGACGCAGACCTGCATGAGGGACTAGAAAGCACCCTGATGATTCTGCAACATCGGCTCAAGGCCTGTGGCGATCTGCCCGAAATTGAGATCATCAGAGACTTTGAGCCATTGCCATTAGTCGAATGTTATCCAGGTAAGTTAAATCAAGTGTTTATGAACCTGCTAGCCAACGCCATTGATGCCGTGCAGGAACGCTATCGCCGGGCAGAGGAGCCAAAGCCAATTCCAAAAATCACGCTAAAAACCCGTCAAATCGGCAACTTTGTGGCGATTCATGTCATGGACAACGGCATTGGGATTGCAGAGGGCGATCGCCCCCGTTTATTTAACCCATTCTTCACGACCAAGCCTGTCGGTCACGGAGTAGGGCTAGGGCTGTCGATTAGCTATCAAATTGTGACCGACCAGCATCAGGGTCGGCTCCTGTGTCGTTCTAAACTGAATGAAGGCACAGAGTTTATTGTCCAGATTCCTCGCCGACAGAGCAATCTGGCAGCCGAAAGCCCGCCTAAATAGAGATACAGAAGAGATACAGAAACAACATACACGCAAAACATCAGCAATACAGAGCAATCCAGGGTACACAGCAGGGCAAACGCATATTCAAGTGGCAAGAATACGTGAGAGATAGGCATTGTCTCATCCCGCTTTAAGTCGTCTAGCCTTGATGCCTCCTTTGGCTGAGGTGTCTTGACGCAAGAGGTTAAGCGCGAC
>JBDNCP010000062.1:0-24681 GCA_046719575.1 Cyanobacteriota bacterium | reverse complement strand
TCCCGCGCTGGACGCAGGGAGGGTGGCGTGAGCGAAATCGGCCAGCGCGTCTGAAAAATGGTCAGCGCAAAAAAGACCAGCAGCCCAAACCCTAGGTAGCGATACCAGTCTTTGGCCAAGATGTTGACCAGGGCAGCCAGGATGAGGAAAGCAATTAGAAATCCAAGAAACTCAGCGGTTAGTATCATGACCTGCTCCCAGACCTAGCCCTCTGGTGTCCAAACGGGGCGATCGCCCTGACCCCAAAACCCGTCATACTTCATCACCCGCAGACTGCCCAAAACCTGCGTCTGGCAAGCCAACCGTCGATCCTTCGTGGGAGAATGGGGAGGCAGCGACAGCCGCGCCCGCTCTCGCCAGCCCTGGATCGACACTGCACCCTCGACCTGCACTGCACAAGTGCCGCAGGTGCCCAGCCCCCGACAGTTGATCAGCCTGGACTGATTGTTATGAAGGTCGATCCCTTGCTGTAATAGAATCTGACGAAGATTCGTTCCTTCTTCGCACACAACCGTCTTTCCTTGAGCGTGGACTTGTGGCATAGGCTGAACCCAGCAGGAAAACAATCTAAAACTCATCTATAGGTGTCCAACAGATGCCTAGCCGCGCTACCGAGCCTGAAATGCTGCAAACCTATAAACACCCAGATATAAACATCTAGATACACAGATGTCAGATACACGGATACTGAAATACATTTGTCCATCAGAACTTTAACATCCCTGTTTGACCTGCGTTCACCTCCTTGGGCGAGTCTTTTGAAAAATTTCCTAAGAAGCTGCCAGATCTGTAAGTTTTCAACCCTCTTAACCCCTAACCTCATCAATGACCACTGCCGAAACCATCTGGATCTACGACACTACCCTGCGCGACGGAGCCCAGCGAGAGGGACTGTCGCTTTCGCTAGAAGACAAGCTGCGAATTGCTCATCAGCTTGACCAAATGGGCATTCCCTTTATCGAAGGCGGCTGGCCCGGCGCTAACCCCAAAGACGTGCAGTTCTTTTGGCAGATCAAGGAAGAGCCGCTGACTCAGGCGGAAGTCGTTGCTTTTTGCTCGACGCGTCGTCCGGGGCGCACTGCTGCGGAAGATCCGATGCTGCAACCGATTTTGTCGGCGGGAACGCGCTGGGTAACGGTGTTTGGCAAGTCGTGGGATCTGCACGTTATTGAGGGGCTGAAGACGACGCTAGACGAAAATCTGGAGATGATCCGCGATACGCTGAGCTATTTTCGTAGCCAGGGGCGGCGTGTGATTTACGACGCAGAGCATTGGTTTGACGGATATCGACAAAATCCGGACTATGCGCTGCAAACGCTGGGTGCGGCGATCGCCGGAGGAGCGGAATGGCTGGTTCTCTGCGACACCAATGGCGGCACCCTACCCCACGACATCGCCACCATCACCCGCGCCGTTTCCAAATACATCGCCAGTCACCTGGTCAACCACCCGCTCGATCCAGAGCGCCCCGTTCCACAGATCGGCATCCACACCCACAACGACTCTGGCACAGCGGTTGCCAATGCCTTGGCGGCCGTGGGCGAGGGCGCACGCATGGTGCAGGGCACCATCAACGGCTATGGCGAGCGCTGTGGCAATGCCAACTTGTGTACGCTGATCCCCAACCTCCAACTGAAGTTGGGCTATGCCTGTGTGCGTGAGGAACAACTGGCCAAGCTAACCGATACCAGCCGCCTGATTAGCGAAATTGTGAACCTGGCCCCAGACGACCACGCGCCGTTTGTGGGACTCTCTGCCTTTGCCCACAAGGGCGGCATCCATGTCAGCGCCGTAGAGCGCAACCCGCTGACCTATGAACACATCCGCCCAGAGCAGGTGGGCAACCGTCGCCGCATTGTGATTTCTGACCAGGCGGGTCTGAGCAATGTGCTGGCAAAGGCTCGCAGCTTTGGCATCGAGCTAGACAAGGACGACCCCACCTGTCGCCATATTTTGCAGCACTTGAAAGCACTGGAAAACGAGGGCTATCAGTTTGAAGCGGCGGAGGCCAGCTTTGAATTGCTCATGCGGGAAGCGCTGGGGCAGCGGCAGCAGTTCTTTGAGCTACAGGGCTTTCAGGCGCGATGTGACATGGCTCCAGAGATGAACGACGGCAATTCCTACGCGCTGGCGACGATCAAGGTTCGCATTGACGGCAAGGATTATCTGGAGGCGGCCGAGGGGAATGGCCCTGTGTCGGCGCTGGATGCGGCGCTGCGGAAGGCGCTGGTGAATGTCTATCCGGCGATCGCCCAATTCCACCTGACCGACTATAAAGTGCGGATTCTAGACGGCGGCGCGGGAACCTCTGCCAAGACCCGCGTGCTGGTCGAGTCGAGCAATGGCCACCAGCGCTGGACCACAGTGGGCGTGTCTACCAACATCATCGAAGCGTCCTATCAGGCGGTTGTAGAAGGGCTGGAATATGGTCTGCTGCTGCAAAGCCAGGCAAAGGCCGCCCTCAACACCTAAAGCAGAGACTCAACCAATGCAGCCAGAACCTGTCCCATTTCGATAAATCTTCGTCATACTGATGAAAAAAACGGGGTTTCGCCTCCATGCCCACGTTGATTTCATTTCAATCCTGTCGTCATGGTGTCGGCAGAACCAATCTAACGGCTAATTTGGCCGCTTGCATTGCCACCCAGGGCTATCGCGTAGGCGTGCTAGATGCCGACGGCGCTGCACCGGGAATTCATGCCTTGTTTGGTCGAACGCCGGCGCTGGATGATATGGCGATCAATCAGGAGGTGTGGAGCGGCTGTCCGAGTGACTACACGGGCGATCGCCCTCTACCCCATGCTTCGATAGCGATTCCCCTTGGCGGGGGCACGGTGCTGCTGATGGGGGGCGATCTGTGCTTGGTGCCTCCCGATCTGCGGGTGCGGGATGTGCAGCGATGTCTACAGCAGGGCTATGATCCTGATCCCCTGGGGCAAGGCATCCGCACGGTGGCAGAGCGGCTAGGGCTAGAATTCCTGCTGATCGACACTTACCCCGAACTGGACGAAGGCGCGATGCTGTGGATGGCGGTGTCCGATGCTGTCGTTCTCGTGCTGGGGCTGGATGCGCTGGAGTTTCAAAGCCTGGCCGTGCGGATGGACATTGCCCACAAGTTGGAAGTGCCTCAAGTCTGGCTGTTGGCCAACCAAGTGCCGCCTGCCTACGCGCTTGGCGAAGTCTGGCGCAAGCTGGAGCAGAGCTATGGCAAAGCAATCATTGGCGTGTTGCCGATGGTGGATGAAATGCTGGCCTTGGGCAGTAGCGGACTGTTTTATCCAACCTATCCCGACCATCCGCTGAGTCTGGCGCTAGAGGCGATCGCCCAGCGGTTGATCAAAGCACCCAACTCTGTCACTCCGTTGCAATCTGTATCCGCCCACTTGCCGCCAGATTCCAAATCTGGGTAGTGGTTCGTCAACTTCACATTTGGGGGGTGCGAATCGTCAATGCACCAATAAGCCAACAGAACTAGAACGTTGAGGGCTAACGTTGCCCCTCACCCGCCGCAGATAACCGTTGCATCAAGACCCAGACACCTCCGCCGGTCTTGTGCCTAGGTGCTAATCTTCAACCATAGAAAAGAGCATCGCCCCAAATATGATATTGGCAGCCCCAATCTGGCTGTCTTCTTGGCCTTCTCCCGAGAAGGTGAGGTGCAGACCAACGACAATCATCAAAGCTGCGAGGATATTCATGCTCCACCCGCAGAATCGTCTCAAAAACATACCAACTTGCCAAGGATTCATATCTTCACCGTCCCAAAAAATTCAAGCTTTTGCTAAGGGGCAACGTGAGATTGACGTGAGATTGAACAATCTTTGAACAACATATTTGAACAACATGTTTGAACAACATGAGTATTGAGTCGGCTCATGCACTCAGGAACCCTCATGCTTAGTGAATATACAGCCTTTTCCGAATAAATAAAGCTGCATTCATTCAGACAAAGAGAAGAGCAATTAACAGGCAATGGCGAACGTGAGGGCAAGACTCGCTCCACTGCTTACCCCCGCCCGCTTGCCACCTGAATCACCTGAAACAGCGCCGATTCTTCGACAGCGCCAGATGCTTCGACCGGGGTCAGTGGTGCCAAACAAGGAAACACCGTCAACCCTGGAATGCGGTTGGCAGATTGGGTCGTTTCGGGGGTGAGGGTAATCATCGGCACGGTACTCAGCACCGTATGTTCATAGAGGTGGTTGAAATAGGCAGTGGGATCGGGCAGGCTGCCCTCTAGTACGACGACATGAGGCTTCCAGACCCTCGCCAGCAAATCTGCCTGGTCGAGATCGCTCACTTCTACCACACGGTAAGGGTAGCTATGCAGTAGCTCCGACACGCTGGGGCCGTCGGCAGCAAGCGACTGGGGCGATAGGCGCAAATGCAGCACGGTGAGGCGGGTGGCGGGAATCGGCGACAACTCACCCGGTGTCTGGGTGGCTTCCAGGATACTTTTGCGGAGAGACTTAAGGTGGATAGGATGCCCTAGGCAAGCACTGGCTCCATAGGCGATCGCCCTTGGTTTTTCCTCTGTGCTGCCGCTCCAAATGATGGGCGTGGCGCGAGTTTCAATGCCGGACTTGAGGAGCGTCAGCACGTCCCAACCCGATAGCAGCGGCAAGGCTGGATTCAAGATCACCAGTGCAGGCTGGAGCCGCCGTACTTTTTCTAAGGCTTCGGTGCCGCTGCGGGCGATCGCCACTCGATAGCCCAACTGATGCAAACCAGTATTCAGGGCCTCAATCCGGGCCGTACTCGACTCGGCCACTAGCACAAGTCGCTGCCGGAGCTTGCGGGGCGAGGTGAGCGGCAACTGGGTTGGACACGGCTGCAAATCCTTGGGCAGCAGCAGCGTAAAGCGGCTGCCCTTGCCTTCTTCAGAAATAAAGGTCACGTCGCCGCCATGCAGTTGGGCAATTCGCTGCGTTAGCACCAGTCCCAACCCCGTGCCCTCAAACCGGCGCGTGAGGGGGTTTTCAAGCTGCTGAAATTTTTGAAAGATAAGATGCTGCTTGTCTGCCGCGATGCCAATGCCCGTATCCCAGACAGTAAAAGCAATCCACCCATCCCAGGTAGTCACTTCTAGCCCGACTTTGCCCGTCGTCGGCGTAAACTTGAGCGCGTTCGAGAGCAGGTTGGTCAGCATTTGCCGCAGCCGCAGGTCATCTGCCGTTATTTCGCTCAGCCCTGGCTGAATGCTCAGGCTAAAGTCCGGTTCTGTGAGCGCCTCAGTCGCGTTGCCTGCATCAGGAACGGAGACTTCTTGATGAAGTTGACGAGCCTGTTCATAGGCCCGCTGACAGAGGGAATCTAGCGCTACGGACTCCAGATTTAGCTCAAGTTGCCCAGTTTCAATCCGAGTTAGATCGAGAATATCGTTCACAATCAGCGTCAGGTGACGACCGCTTTGATAAATCAGTTGGGCATAGCGGGCCTGACGCTCGTTCAGGGGGCCGACGAGCTGCTCCTTCAGCAGGCTCGATAGCCCCAGCACTGCCGTCAGCGGTGTTTTTAGCTCGTGGCTAATGCAGGATAAAAACTCGTCTTTAAGGCGGTTCAGTTGGGCGAGATCGGCGGTTTTGGCGGCTAGCTCTCGCGCCATCTGGTGCTGCTCGGTCACGTCTTGGGCAATGACCAGCCAGAGGGGCTGTGGATCTGTCGGTGTACTCTTGCCCAGCGAGAGTCGAGTGAGTTGCCACACCCGGTCAGGAAAATATTCCTCGTCGGGGCTATCGGAAAGGATGTCCTGGGGATGGAGGTGGCGCGGCTGAGGCGAGGGCGGCAAGGTAGAAACGCGGTTGGGAGGGAGCAGGGCTGGCTCTTTGGGTATCCGTTGGTGCAGCGTATGGGCTTTTTGAGCGGGGCTATGGGCGGGGCTGTGGGTCGGCCAGAGGGTTTCAGGTCTGGGCGATCGCTCGGTGGGCGGGGCCGCTTCGAGATGGCAAAACGGCGGCAGCCTCACCTCTGCTTGGGCAACCTCAGCCGTCTCCATCGCAGCGATCGCCTCTAGCACTTTTGGCTCGTCGCCAATCTGCTGCTGCCAACCTCGACTGTAGCCCATCACGACGCTATCGGCTCGCCACAGCAGCATCGGCACAGGCAGCCATTCGAGTAGCCCCACTAGTTCCGACCCCAGGGATGCTTCACCCTGGGCAGCTTGAGCTGTCTGCCCAGTCCGTTCGTGGGACGGCGAGGCCGAGCCAACGGCAATCTGCCAAGGGCGATCGCCCGCGCCCCCTTTGACTCTGGTGACCGGCCGTTCAGACGCATCCGAGGACTGCTCCTCGACCCGCGCTGGCAGGACGGCAAAATGTCGCCAGAAGGCGATCGCATTGACCCCCCCCAGCACTCTGCCTGCCTCATCGACCAGCACCCACGGCGGATCGCTGGCGTGGAGCCAGTGCCATCCCTCGGTCACCTCCCATTCGGCGGGTAGCACCGTCACGGGTTGCAGCAGTGCAGGATGATCGATCAGCAGGTCTTGCAGGCTCATGGCTAGCAGTGGAGTTGCCTCTGTGGGCGAGTCTAGATGCAGGAGTGCAAAAATACGCCCGATTTGCAGTCGACCCAGCGGCGCAGCCTGCTCATCGATGGCGATCGCCTCGGTTGTCTCTTGCTGCCGACAGTGAGCTATCAGCCCAGTCAGCGTCTCCGTCATAGAGACAAGCAGCACAGGCTCCAAAAAATCGCGCAATCGAGAAATGGGCATAGCACCAAGCCAGAACTCCGGGTAGGTGAGCGCGGTAACCTAGAACACACTAAACCCAATAGACTCATTATGGTGGTGTTATCTAGGGATTGAAAACATTTGCCTTGATAACTAGTGTTAAACTTCTAGCATTAGTGCCAAATGTTGCGTTTTCTGACGACCTTATCTTAAGAACTATTACTGTTTTCATAGATTTCTTTCAAAATTCCTAAAGCGCTTATCGACCTGCTCATTGCAATCCCTGCTCAAGCCCTTGCTCTCTCTCTGCGCGTTAATCTACCCCCAGAGCCTGCTTTCTTCACTCTTGCAGACTTGGCAAAGCGATATGATGATCGGGGGCGATCGCTCTCGATGTCAGGTCATGTCCTTTCAACAGCCTGACCGGTTCTTAGACCACGTCCAGCGCGAAAAGCACCAGATTGACTGTCTGCTGTTTGAAAACCATTCCGACCTCAAAACCGTCCTCTCTCAGCTTCGGCAGAGGAGTATCTTTTTGCCTGCCATTGTGTTGGAGCCAGAACCTCTCCAGCCTGCCCCGTCTGCCGATGCAATTTCTGACGAGTTGCTCAAAGAATCCGATGCCATCACCTATCACTCAGCAATCTTGCATGTTCCGGTGACTCAGTTTTCTGAGCTAGAGCATCTGGCCGAAAAGGCGATCAACCAATTTCTGAAACTTTCTGCGACTCTCGCTAGCCAAACTCCACCGACCCCCAACTTAGTCGGCACGCTCACAACCCATTCTTCCCTGATTCAACAGCAGCGTCGCCTGGCCGAGAAACTGAGCGAACGTCTAGGATACTTGGGGGTCTACTACAAGCGTAATTCTGCCAACTTCCTTCGTCACATGCCCCCTCTAGAACGGCAGGAATTTCTAGAGCAGCTCAAGATTGAATATCGCGAGATCATCCTCCACTACTTTACAGAAGATGCCCATCTCAACGAAAAGATCGATAACTTTGTGAACCTGGCGTTCTTTGCAGATGTGCCAGTGGCGCAGGTCGTTGAAATTCACATGGAGCTAATAGATGAGTTTGCTAAACAACTCAAACTGGAGGGACGCAACGACGAAATTTTGATTGACTATCGGCTGACGTTGATTGATGTAATTGCCCATTTGTGCGAAATGTATCGCCGCTCAATTCCCCGCGAGTCCTGAACCTGCTGGATGCGATCGCCTCTGTGCGGGTTTTGTGACATTCGCCAAACTCCATACCAACTCTTTAGTACGATTGCCCCTTCCATCAATCTATGAGTGCCCTAAGAAAGACCTACATCCTCAAGCTCTACGTTGCCGGAAATACCCCGAACTCCGTGCGGGCGCTGAAAACGCTGAACCAAATTCTGGAGAATGAGTTTCAGGGTGTCTATGCGCTCAAAGTGATTGACGTGCTAAAAAACCCCCAGCTTGCGGAGGAAGACAAAATTTTGGCAACGCCGACTCTGGCAAAGATTCTGCCGCCGCCCGTCCGCAAGATCATCGGCGACCTGTCGGATCGAGAAAAAGTCTTGATCGGTCTTGACCTTCTGTATGATGAATTGGGTGAAGAGGAAGCAGAAATCTAGAGGGTCTAGGATTTCTGTGAGGCGTTGGCTGCATATTTCAGGATGACTAGGTTCTTCAGTTTTGTTTCAGATAGGCTGCGTTTTTGGGACAGAGTGCTGAGATGGGCGATCGCCTATCTGCAAATCTACCGCCGTCTCCTGTCATCTTCTATGGCCGCTCTAGCTATTCTCATCACATCCGCTAGTGGACGCTTTCTGGTTTCGTGGCATCAAGTTTCTAAAGGTTTCTAAAAGTTTCTAAATTTTTGGTAGATATTGGTAGATATTTGGGTATGAACGATTCGAGTCAAACTGGACAGCAGCAAAACGGCGCAGCTTTCATGGGTGTCCAGAAGATTCGCACCATGATTGAGGGCTTCGACGACATCAGCAATGGCGGGTTGCCCGTTGGCCGTGCCACCCTCGTAAGCGGCACTTCCGGCACTGGCAAAACCCTCTTTGCCGTGCAGTTTCTCTACAATGGCATCACCCAATTCGACGAGGCAGGCATCTTTGTCACCTTTGAAGAAGCCCCCGCCGATATCATCAAAAACGCCTACAGCTTTGGTTGGGATCTGCAAAAGCTGATCGATGATGGCAAGCTGTTTATCCTCGATGCTTCGCCTGATCCCGAAGGGCAAGAAGTCGTCGGCAACTTTGACCTGTCGGCACTGATTGAGCGAATTCAATACGCCATCCGCAAATACAAAGCCAAGCGCGTCTCGATCGACTCTGTAACGGCTGTGTTTCAGCAATATGCCGCGGTCTCGGTCGTGCGCCGCGAGATTTTTCGCTTGGTAGCTCGGCTCAAGCAAGTCGGCGCGACCACTATTATGACCACCGAGCGCGTCGATGAATATGGCCCCGTTGCCCGCTTTGGGGTCGAGGAGTTTGTGTCTGACAACGTAGTGATCGTGCGAAACGTTCTGGAAGGCGAACGCCGCCGCCGCACGATGGAAATCCTCAAACTGCGCGGCACCACCCACATGAAGGGCGAATATCCCTTCACGATTACCAATCAGGGCATTAACATCTTCCCGCTAGGAGCCATGCGTCTGACGCAGCGCTCATCCAATGCCCGCGTGTCGTCTGGTGTGGCGACTCTGGATGCGATGTGCGGCGGCGGCTTTTTCAAAGATTCGATCATCCTAGCGACGGGCGCAACAGGCACGGGCAAGACGCTGCTGGTCAGTATGTTTTTGCAAAATGCTTGTCAAAACGGCGAACGTGCCATCCTGTTTGCCTACGAAGAGTCGCGGGCGCAGCTTTCGCGCAACGCCTATTCCTGGGGCATCGACTTTGAAGATCTGGAGCAGCGCGGCCTGCTAAAAATTATCTGCGCCTATCCCGAATCGGCGGGTCTGGAAGATCATCTGCAAATCATTAAGTCAGAGATTGCCGAATTTAAACCGTCTCGCATTGCCATCGACTCGCTTTCAGCGCTGGCACGGGGCGTGAGCAACAATGCCTTTCGCCAGTTTGTCATCGGCGTGACGGGCTATGCCAAGCAGGAAGAGATTACGGGCTTTTTTACCAACACGACCGACCAGTTTATGGGATCACACTCGATTACTGATTCCCACATCTCTACGATTACGGACACGATTTTGATGCTGCAATATGTGGAGATTCGCGGCGAGATGTCTCGCGCCATCAACGTGTTCAAAATGCGCGGCTCCTGGCATGACAAGGGCATTCGCGAGTACATCATCCGCGAGAATGGGCCAGAGATTAAAGATTCGTTCCGCAACTTTGAGCGAATTATCAGCGGGTCGCCCACGCGCATCGCGGTGGACGAGAAGAATGAACTGTCGCGGATTGTGCGCGGTTTCCAAGAAAAAGGGGATGGTGAGGTCTAGGGCAAGTTTGGGCTAGGTGTTGAGCTTTGGGTTACGTGTTGAGCGTTGGGCGAATCTTGTGAGTAGGGCTGATCCGAACTGGGTGCTGCGCTTGATGCCGCTGGTGGTGGGTGGGCTGGGCGGCACGCTGCTGCTGGTTAATCGATTGATGACCCCAGAGCCAACGGATTTTCAGGCTCGCTCGGACGTAATGGGCGTGATTTTGAGTGCGGTGTTGATCCTGACGGGGCTGCTGTGGCAGCGCATCCAGCCGCGATCGCCCGATGCGGTCATCCTCAACGGCGAAGAAGGGTTTGACCTGGCAGACGATCTGCCCGATACGGCCAAGCTAGAATTGGCCTGGGCCTCACACCTGCTGCTGACCAACACCGTGACGCGATCGCTCGTCATTTGGCAGGATGGGCGCGTGCTGCTGCGGCGCGGCGTGCTAGTTCCCAAAACGCTAGAAAAGCCTGGCCCCATCGTGCAACGATCGCTGGACACCCAAAAGCCGATTTATCTGGTAAACCTGCAACTCTATCCTGGCAAGATCGAGTTTGACTATCTGCCCGACAACACGCAGGGCGTGATCTGCCAGCCAATGGGCGATCGCGGCGTGATGATTCTCGCAGCCAACGCGCCGCGCAGCTACACCCGCCAGGATGAAATCTGGATTGCGGGGATTGCCGATAAGCTGGGCGAGACGCTCCGCCCATAGGCCCCCTGCCTGCCCCCACCCTAGACGGCCAGCCCGGCCTCTGCCCCTCAAGATTGCGCCCAAAACGCAGAGGGCTGAACCAGGGTGGAAGGATCATGAATTGCTATACACTCATGCCAGGGACGCGCCACCTCACCTCTTGCCTCCGCCGCATGACAGACCCGACTCCGCCACTTATCGAACCAGTCGAAGCCACCATTGAGGCGATCGCCGCTGATCTGGAAAGCAGCATCTCGGTTCAGGTGATGCGGGCGATCGCCGAAGTGATTCTAGCGGGCGTGCTTGGGGTGGCGCTGATGGCGCTGGGGCTGAGCGGCGGCGCGTGGATTTTGGGGGGCGTTGCAGCCGGGGCATTGGTGTTTTATGGCGATCGCACCTGGTTTCACCGGCCCGCCCTCCCCAACAAAACCCTGCGAAAAATTGGCCAGCTACTAATTGGTCTGGCGATTGGCTTTTCGATTCGGCAATCTACGCTATCCAGCCTGTCCGCCCAAATTCCCGTGCTGCTGCTGCTGGGGCTGACGCTGCTTGCCAGTGGTGGGCTGATTGGCTACTTCTATTCCCGCCTGGAAAAAGTAGACCTGCTCACGGGCATCCTGGCGACGACCCCCGGCAACATCGGCGTGATGGCCAGCATCGCCGCCGACTACAGCAAAAACACAGCATTCGTCTCGCTGGTGCAGCTTTTGCGCTTCACCACGATCATTGCTGTGATTCCGTTGGTAGCACGGGTGCCCCACACGACCGATTTACGCAGCACCCTGTCGGCATTGCAACTCGATGCCCACTGGCTGACGCTGGGCAATTCTCTGGAGCTTGCCGCTGTGCTGGCAGCCGCAGCCCTCGCTGCACAGGTCGGCACACGGCTGGGAATTCCCGTTGCCACCTTCTTTTGCCCCATTCTGGTGGGTCTGGGGTTCGAGTCGCTGGGTTTCGCAGACTGGTTTGCAGGATTGCCCACCGGAGCCGAGGCCAGCTTTAGCCTGCCGCCGCTGCTCAAGGTGGTGGGTCAGATTTTGCTGGGTACGACGATCGGCGAATATTGGGCAAACAGCCCACGCATCACGCTTAGCACGCTAGCACGGGCTGTTATTCCCGTTATGCTGACCTTTAGTGCAGGGCTGCTGACTGCGGCGATCGCCAAAGCGCTAACGCCTTGGGACTGGCTCACCTGCCTGCTGATTGCGGCTCCTGGTGGCTCTCCAGAGATGATCTGGATTGCCCTCTCGCTCCAGCATGATGTGGAGCTAGTCACCGCGTCGCATTTGGTGCGCCTATTGGTTATTAACCTGAGCCTGCCGGGGCTGATCGGGTTGGCTAGCTACATAGACAGCCGTCTAGCTGCTCAGCAGGGCATCGTCATCCATACCGAGCAGTGAAGCCATCTCCTGCTGTTTGACCCAGTTAATCACCGTGTTGTGGTTAATGCCCGTCAGCCGCTCAATCTCATGAAAGTTAATGCCAGAACGATGCATCCGTAGACAAATCTGGCGGACATCCTCAGAGTATCCCCGCTGGGAATAGAACTCTACAAACTGGCGACCACAGCACTTGCAGAGATAATTCTGCTTTCCTTGGCGATGGCCATTCTTCCGAACCTGGTTTGAACCGCATTGGGGACATTTCATAGCGCAATTATTCAACCCTACATAAGCTTGAGCTAGCACCCAATCTGAGCTAGCCCACATTTTCAGTACAGCCACAAAGCACCACATCGATAGGTCAAGCCAATCGATAGGCTAAAGCAGCCGCCGCTTCGATTTTTGAAGCTCAGTGCTAGGCCTGAATAGCGACCCCATTGAGTCGAAGAAAAACCCTGCAACAAGCACAGCGCTCTCTCCGGAGGCTGCAAGGAGCCTGTTAACTCGCATGACAAGGTTTGGAAATGGAGACCCAACGGGCGATCGCAGACTGGTATCAACACTTGCACAACGCGACCGCGCATTTTGCTCGTGTATCTTGCTTATGTATCTCGCTTGGTGAAAGGGAATCTAGAAACGCACCGCGCAGCGCGCGGATATACCCTGCTCTCTTCTCAACTCCGGTTTGAAGTCTGAATTTCAATGAACTTCAAGACGACATAAGAGCGCAAACAGAATCGCCCTGAACAGCAAGCTGAAAACAGCCAACATAGAGTTGAGAAACCATACACAAAAAATCAGCTGTGAAGCTCAAGCCTGCTCAGACGAACCAAATCTGAAAACAGCCACACCTAGACGCGAACCCTTCAATCTATAAGAACCAACCTGCCCCATTTGCAAGGCAGCCCTAAACTAGATTGCTCTCCTAGAATCCCATCTTTGGGTAAAAAAAAACAGAGCAGTTTAGAAAGTTAAGTGATCCGGGCTGAAGATTGCCGAAAGATCCAATGTCGTCTGTATAGAATGTCGTCTGTATAGAATGTCGTTTGTATAGAAAAATATCGGCTCTTCCGGGTTCAGGGTGGTAAGCCCAGCTAATATCTAGGCACAGCAAGGCTTTCAGTGAATACAGGAAAAGCAAAGTGTATCAGTTAGTACAGTTTCAACCATAGATCCGGAAGAGCCAAAATATCTAGGTCATAATGGGTCATAATGTCAGTCACAATGTCACGATCGAGAGTGATGCCACAGTTGAGGGTTCAACCAGAATAAGCAGGGATTCACAAAATAATGAGAGGGTAGTGACAAGGTTGGGAAGGAGGATTAGGGTTGAGGACGATTCGAGTGTTTTTAGTCAACCAGATATTTAAGACACTTAAAAACCTGATTGACAAAACCTGATTGACAAAACCTGATTGACAAAACCTGATTGACAAAACCTAATTGACGGACAAAACTCCTGTAATCTCGATCCGCTCGTAGTGGTCTGGCAGGGCTTGAATGATGGATTAGCATAGGGTGCTTCGACGTCGCTCAGCACGCAATCGTTGAGGGTTGAGCGGAGTCGAACCCCAAACCATCGCATCGATTAAGCCCTGTCAAACCAGCAGGTTGGGTTACGCTAACCCAACCGAATCTCATATCAATTAAACCTCTTGCATGAATGCTGTTTTGAGGGTGTGAATCGTAGCGCGGCGGTACCGCGCCACGATTCACGCAAGAAGTCTATTCTCGATTTTGGATTTGCAATTTTGGATTGCCAGTCAAGCATCGGTGAGACTTCTGTCAATTGCATTCGTAGCTTCTCTTAGGAAAATTGATGGAATCTGGTGCTAGATTTGACGTTGCTCAACCTAGCCTAGGCAAAAAGATCTGTCAGTCAACCAGCTTAAAAACATTAAAATGCAGTTATTAATAATGTGGCGAATAATGTGGTGAATAATGTGGCGATGGTGCATCTGCTTTTGCTGATGCGCCTGCCCTTAAAGATGAGAAACCGACGACAGCGCCAAATCGCTGATGGGTATAGAAATTGAAAAAGTAGTGCAATGCTCCTCGAAGGCATAGGTTAATCGTCCGTAGTGCTGTTCTTCGATGATGCGGCGAGCGGTCACTAGCCCCAGCCCCAGCCCTTTCCCCGCAGGCTTGGTGCTAAAGAACGGCTCAAACAGGCGATCGCGCTTTTCCTGGGGAAGACCGATGCCGTTGTCTCGAATCTGGAGCAAGACGCACCGCTCTGACTCCTGTCGAATGGTGATTACGACTTCTGGAGTGTAGGAGGTCGCTGGAGGATGTTTCTCTAGTTGATTTAGCTTTGCTTCGATGGCATCAACCGCATTCACCAGCAGATTAAAAATTGCCTGACTGATCTGTTCAGCGTAGCAGTTTACCAGGGGGATGGGCTGATAGTTTTTGCGAACTTGAATCGTGGTGTTTGTAGAGCGGTTTTCCAAACGATAGCGGAGGAGCGTCAAGACTGTTTCCACGGTATCTTGCAGGTTGACACGCTTGAGGCCGGCTTCGTCTAGATGGGTAAAGCTACGCAGCGCCGACACGACGGTTTTGATGCGGGTTGCACCTGTTTTCATCGACTGCAAGATACTGTTTAAGTCGTCAATGACGAAATCCAAATCCATCTCGGCCTGGAAGTCGCGGATGGCGGCGGGGGGGGCTGGGTAGTGTTGCTGGTAGAGCTGAACCAACTCCAGAATAGTTTGCACGTATTGGCGGGCTGGCTCAATGTTGCCAGAAATAAAGCTCAGGGGGTTGTTGACCTCGTGGGCGACCCCAGCCACAACTTTTTTTAGGGTGGACATTTTTTCCTGCTGGATCAGGCTTGCCTGCGCTCGTTTGAGATCTTCCAGGGTTTGCCGCAGCTTTTGGTTTTGAGTTTTTTGCGATTCCTGGAGCGATCGCAACATAAGCTGGGTCTGAATTCGCACCAGCACTTCCTCAAGCTGGAAGGGTTTGGTGATGTAGTCTGAGCCGCCGACCTTAAAAGCCTTCACTTTATCTAGGGCATCGCTGCCTGCACTGAGGAAAATGATAGGGATGTGCTGAGTATCGGGGTTTTCTTTGAGTTTGGCGCAGAGTTCATAGCCGTTCATCTCGCCCATATTGACATCGAGCAAGATCAGGTCTGGCGGCAAAGCGGCGATCGCCCGCAGTGCCATTGCCCCGCTGGTGGCCTTGCGGACTTCGTAGCCCTCAGCCATCAAAAACTTTGACAAAAAGCGGATGTTATCGGGGATGTCGTCTACAATCAGCAGGCTGGGCTGGGGTGAGTCCAGCAGCGGATCAGCCGCTGAGACGAACGATGGGGCTAACGATGGGTTTAATGTGGAGTGGGTGGAGTCTGGCATACTGGTGTGCTGAGTTATCTCAGACATCAGAGGATTAGGGTTTGGCATTGGACAGAAGCGGCTGGGTCGCCGTCAGAATTTTGTCGAACTGGAACTCTTGAGCAAGATTGGACAGGGCTTGACGCAGATCGGTCTGGCTGGGGGGCAGTTCCTCAAGCAGGTCTAAAATCCGCAAATCATTTCCCTGGAGCGCGGACTGGTGGAGGCTGGCGATCCAGTTTGCTGGGAGAGACTGCAACTGATCAGGCTCTAGCCGCACAGGAAGCGTTGGGTCTGAGCCAACTGCGGTCTCTGCTGGCGGAAGGTCGTCGTAGACATAGCGCACTGCAAGATGGCGGGCGATCGCCTCAAAGATTTGCTCCCGCTTGAAGGGCTTGCTGATAAAGTCGTCGCAGCCCATATTGAGGATTTCCTGGCGCTGTTCTTGAAAGGCGCTGGCGGTGAGGGCGATGATGCGGGTGCGGCTGGCGGTGGGGTCGGCTTCTAATAGTTTTTCCTCTTCCTGGCGAATCTTCCGAGTGGCTTCGTAGCCGTTCATCACGGGCATTCGCATATCCATCAGAATGAGGTGGGGTTTCCAGGCTTTCCAGAGGGCGATCGCCTCTTGCCCATTGGTCGCCTGCTGCACCTCAAATCCATGAATACTGAGCAACCGGATCAGCAAATCTCGATTCACCGGATGATCTTCCACAACCAGCAGACGGCAGGTGGGTTGATCTGTCGCCAATCCCAAAACCCGTCCTTTTGGCTCTGTTGTTTCGGGGGCGCAGAGGGTCTCATCCACCGCGTCTGCCTGGATGCAGAAGGTAAACACGCTGCCTTGCCCCAGTTTGCTGCGAGCCGTGATGTCACCCCCCATCATCTGTACATATTTGCGGCTGATGGTCAGCCCCAGCCCCGTTCCCTCTGAGGCGTTCATGCCGCTGCGAGTCTGCTTGAAGGGCTTGAAGATCTGGTCTAGCTCGTCTTCGGCAATGCCATAGCCCGTGTCCTCCACTTCAAACACGAGATACAGGGGTGTGTATTTCTGAGCGGCGGAGTTGCCGGATTCAGAATTTGGTCGTGAGTGGGGGGCTGTAGAGTTGAATTCGGTTCGGGCTGTGAGCGTCACGGCTCCTTTGGCGGAGGTCGTAGCGTGCGTCTGTGAATCGATGGATTTTACAGAAAAAATAGCAGGTGAATGGTAAAACGCCAGCAGATCTGAGGCCGTCAAATCGTCGGAATGCAACACGGCGCGAACCCGTAGCGTTACGCTGCCTTCTTCTGTGAATTTAATCGCATTGCCCAGCAGATTGATGAGAACCTGACGCAGCTTGCCTTCATCGGTGGCGATCGCCACGGGCAGGTCATCCTCTAGCTCAAATGCCAGCCGCAGCCCTTTTGCTGTCGCCCGGACTTGCAGCATACTCTGCAAGCTGTTGAGCAAATCCTGAAGATTGACCACGCTCTCTTGAATCGTCAGTCGCCCTGCCTCAATCTTCGACATTTCCAGCACATCGTTGATCAAACGGAGCAAATGCTCCCCGCTGGCTTGAATGGTATCTAGGTCATGCCGATAGTCTTGATGCAGACTTTGATCTAGGCTGAGTAGCTGACTGAGACCCAAGATGGCATTGAGCGGAGTCCGCAGTTCGTGACTCATGTTGGCCAAAAACTCGCTCTTGGCCAGGTTTGCGGCATCGGCTTGGTCTTTCGCCCGCTGCAACTCTTCTGCCTGGGCCTGAGTTTGGGCCAGCAATTCTGCCTGCTGCACGGCAACCCCAAGCTGGCTAGCAATTTGCAAAATCATCTGGACTTCGCTGTCTTGCCACTGGCGCGGAGCGCTGTTTTGATAAGCGGCAAGCAGACCCCAAAGCTGATTGTGGCAAAAGATTGGAACGATGGTGTAGGCGCGGGCCTGCAAGGTTTCTAAAACATTGATATAGCAGGGTGAAAAGCCCGCTTCGTAGATGTCAGGAACGCAGCAGTATGCGTTGGTCTTTTGTCGATAGATGCCGCCTCCGGTGCTTTGCAGATAGGTGTCCTGGATTAGGGTTTCTGTGCCGTCAAACTGTTTGACTGTGCAGCCCGACTGGTCGAGCAGTCTGTCAGGGCCAGCAGGCTGACCCGGTGTGCCTTGCGGACGAGATGCAGGAGACTTGTTTTGGGAAGCCTGGGAAACAGATTCTGACGGTATGACAATTTTGCTCCAGCCGTCGGCGACTGATTCGGCGACCACTACGCCGCTCCAGTCTGGGTTGAATCGATAGATGAGGGTGCGATCGCACGCTAGGGTTTGCCGCAGTTCGTGGGTGGTCGTCTCAAAAATATGGCTAAGGCTGAGGCTCTGGCGCATCCGCTGCACCACGCGGGCGATCGCCTGTTCCCGCTCAACCGACTGCTTAAGCTTGCGCTCGGCGCGGGTGCGCTCTTCGATCTCCTGACGCATTGCCTCGTTGGTTTTCAGCAGTTCGCTGGTGCGCTCCTGCACCCGCACCTCCAGCAAAGACTCTGCCTGTTTGCGCTGCTCCACTTCGGCAGCGAGCTGACGGTTTAGCCGCTCTAGCTGCTCAGGGCTTTTGAGGGATAAAAACTGCGGCACCAGTTCCACAAGCTGAATCGCGGTGTAGCAGGAGACCAATGCTGTTAGCGCCCGCTCTAACCCCGAAAGCCAGTAATCTGGATGCCACAGCGTCCAAATGTCGAGCAGGTGCCCAATGCCACACAGCACAATAAACACGCTGAACAGAAGAAACACCCTGGAAAAGGGTAGATCTCCTCGCTTGCGGACAAAGTAAATCAGCATTGCTGGAATGGAAAAATAGGCGATCGCCACCAGCGCATCGCTGACCACATGCAAGCGAACCAGCGGAGTCTGCCAGAGATAGCAGTGCCCGTGGGGTATGTATTGCTCAGACGACAGAAGACTACTTAATTGAAGAGTAAACATTTTGCGACTAACTGCAAACAAACAAGAAACGCCCTGATCTCACGACATCAAAAGCAGCTTAGAGATTAGAAAACAAGTCGAGTCAACAATGAATTTCAAAGAATTTCAAAGAACCTCAAAGATGCAAGAGTGGGAAGTTTGGTAAAAAAAATCACCGTTCAGAGGGTTGACAGAATTGCTAAAATTTGAGAAAACGACCAAAAAATCTCGAATGAAGCTGTATTCTGAAAATTTCCCCTAAAAGCTAGGATACCCATAACCTGGCCGGGATACTTAAGCGGGCATAGAGTTTTACAAAAGAAAGTCTTGAATGCGACTGATACAACAAGAAAGTTACAAATTTACTCTCAGTGATGTTACCTGTACGGCGTGTTCTGCATTTCTGCGGGCTGTGAAATCGAGACTCGCCCAAAAGCCTATTTGCTATAAGCTGAGTGACCGAATGCCCCCCTAGGGGAAAGCCTGAGAAAACCTGTATGTTGCCTGAACTAGAACCGAAGGTAAGTTGTTATTACAGGAGTCGAGTTTTGTGACTAGATTGCTGTTGCAATGGGGGATATTTTAGAGGTTTTATTTAAGACAGTTAAGAAGACAGTTAAGATACTTATCGAGGGTTTCTCCAAAGTTTTGACAGAAGGTTTGCGGATAATCTAAGTGGGTATAGACGCTATGCAGCCAAGAAGCTGGTTCAGGGTATCCATTCAGTGGGCGATCGCCTGCGCCAAACCTGAATCGAGATGGCAGATATTCAGTGATCGTGCAAGACAGGTTGCTCTCTCTGCACATCTGTCGCTGAGGCTGGTGGAATGAGAGGGGCTATGGCGACAACAGATACGGATCGAGCGACGATATCACGTACAGCAAAATCAGGTGCAGCGAAGCAGTCGAAAATGAAACGACGGCGAGGAGTGGTGCTGACCCATGCAGGGCTGAAGCGATTGCAAGCGGCGATCGCCGCTGTAGAAATCGCAGAAAACAATGGTGAACGCTTTACATTAGAAGAGTTGGGCGATCGGATTCGGGTATCTACGAAAACCCTCAGCCGCCTCTGGTCTCTTAACTCCGGCCTCGATCGGAGAACGCTGCACCTCTGCTTTAGTAGCTTTGATTTAGATTTGCAGTCTGGGGATTATGTTGTCGTCGGCGATTTGGCGGAACCTGAGGCTGCTGTCAACGAGCCGAATCATCTCAGCGCCACGCCGTTTCCCGGAGCCGAAACCAGATCAGTTCCCCAGACTTTGCCCAGTTCGCCCGCTTCTTCTACAGTTAACAGCATTGAAACAAGCCCAACGGCGGCTCAAACCCCACTGCTACTGGGGGCGCTGCCCTATCCCGATGGGCCTGTGTCGCTCGACTCACCCTTTTACGTCGATCGCCCGCCCATCGAGGCGCTGGCCTACCGGGAAATTTCTCAGCCGGGGTGCGTTGTTCGCATTCGTGCGCCGCGCGGCATGGGCAAAACCTCGCTGACGCTGCGTCTGCTGACGGTGGCCGAAGCGCAGGGCTACCGCACAGTGACACTGGATTGCAATCAGTTTGACTCGGCGTTGCTGAACGACCTCAACAAGTTTTTGCGGAGTTTTTGTCTGCGGCTGGCGCAGGCGCTCCATATTCCACCAAACCTAGATGAATACTGGGATGCAGATATTGGCAGCAAGCTGAGTTGTAGCTTTTATCTCAGGACTTATTTGCTCAAACAACTCGACACGCCCCTGGTGTTGGTGTTGAACGAAATTGATCGCTTTTTTGAACATACAGCCTTTGCCCAAGACTTTTTTCCGCTGCTGCGCTCTTGGTATGAAGAGTCGCGCCGCGACTCGGAGTTGCAAAAGCTGCGCCTAGTAGTGGTCTATTCCACCGAAGAGTATGTGGCGCTAGATATTAACCAATCGCCCTTTAATATTGGCTTGCCGCTGCGGTTGCCGGAGTTTTCTGCTGAGCAGGTGCTAGATTTGGCGCAGCGCCACGGGCTGCCCTGGGGCATGGACGAAGTGGAGCAACTAATTGACCTGATTGGGGGGCATCCGGCGCTGGTGAGGATGGCGCTCTATCACATTTGCATCTATGGCCTGTCGCTGCCGCAGTTGGTGCAGGGGGCGATCGCCACGGGCGGCATTTTTCGTCCGCACCTGTGGCGACACTGGGTGACGATGCAACAATATCCAGACCTGCTGGCGGCGCTTCGGGCAGTCGTGCTGGCTGAGCCAGATCAGCAGGTGCGACTGGACCCACTCCACGCCTATCGGCTAGAAAGTCGGGGCTTGTTGCGCTATGAAGGTGATTCGCGGAGCGATCCCTGCGGGAATCGTGTGCTGTCGCGCTGTCAGTTGTATCACCACTACTTCCGGCAGCAGTTTCTATCGGAGTCGCCCCTGCCATGAGATATCAGGTCGGCGGCAGTCTCCGCGCCAGCGACCCAACCTATGTAGTGCGCCAGGCCGATGAGCATCTCTATCAAGCGCTGGGTCGGGGCGAGTTTTGCTATGTGCTGAACTCGCGGCAAATGGGCAAGTCGTCACTCCTCCAGCGCACTAGCGCCCGGCTCCAAGCGGCGGGCTATCTCTGCATTTATCTCGACCTGACGCAACTGGGCAGCGAAAACCTGACCCCGCTTCAGTGGTATCGCGGCGTTATCACCATTCTGCACCACGGGCTAAGCCTGGACGGGCAGCTAAACCTGAGGCAGTGGCGCGAAGACCACGCTGACCTCTCGCCTGTGCAACAGTTGCATCAGTTTGTGGAAGATGCCCTGGTGTTTCGGTCGGCGCAGCAGCCTGTAGTGGTGTTGATTGACGAAATCGATAGCTTGCTTAGCTTGCCCTTCGGCGTAAGTGATTTCTTTGCCTGGATTCGGCATTGCTATAACCAGCGATCGCCCAATCCCCGGTATCAGCAGCTAAGCTTTGCTCTGTTTGGCGTGGCCACGCCCTCTGACCTGATCAACGACAAGCGCCGCACCCCCTTCAACATCGGCACGGCAATTGAGCTATTTGGGTTTCAGCCAGACGAGGTGGGGCCGCTGATAGAGGGGCTGAAAGGCATCGTCAGCCAGCCTTCTGCTGTGGTGCGGGCGATTCTGGATTGGACCAACGGACAGCCGTTTTTGACCCAAAAGCTCTGCCATCTGGTGATGCAGACGGCGCTGGAGGCTCCATCGGGCCAGCTTGTGCTGCCACCGGGCACAGAGTCTCTGTGGATTGACCAACTGGTGCGATCGCGCGTCCTCAAGCACTGGGAGTCCCAAGACGAACCAGAACACCTGAAAACAATCCGCGATCGCCTTTTGTTTAACGAACAAACTGCCAGTCGCCTCCTGGGTCTCTATCAGCAAATCTTGCAGCAAGAGACCGCCGACATGGAGTTTCTAGCACCTCCGCCTTTTGCAGACTCCCAATGGGAACCGTCCACCGCCACCAATCCAAAATCTAAAATCCAAATCCTACCCGACTCTCCAGAACAAACCCAACTCCTCCTCTCTGGCCTGGTGGAAAAGTACAACGACATCCTGCGCGTCAAAAACCGCATCTACCGAGCCGTGTTTGACGAGGCCTGGGTCAACACGCAGTTGGATCGGCTGCGCCCCTATGCCCAATCGCTCAATGCCTGGGTGGATTCTGGCTTTCAGGACGAATCGCGGCTGCTGCGGGGGCAAGCGCTCCAGGCGGCAGCCGAATGGGCCCAAGGCAAAAGCCTGAGCGATTTGGATTATCAGTTTTTGGCAGCCAGCCAGGGGCTAGATCGGCGCATCATGCAGCAGCAACTCGAAGCAGAACGGCTGCATGAAGTCGAAGCACGGCTAGAGCTAGAGCGCCAGAGTTCTCGCAGCCAGCGGCGGCTATTGTTGGGCATGGGCATCGCGCTGGGTGTTGCAGTGATGTCTAGTTTGGCGGCGCTGAGTGCCTATCAACGGTCGGCCGTGAGCGAGGTGCGGGCGATCGCCGCTGCTTCTGAAGGCAACTACGCCTCAAACCAGCGATTGGATGCCCTGCTTCAGGCAATGCAGGCGCGGCACAGGCTTCAATCGCTGCACTTCCTCGACCCGGCTCTGCGACAAAGCCTAGATGAAAAAACCGACAAGGTTTTAGCGCAGGCCGTCCAAGGGGCGAATGAAATCAATCGGTTGGTCGGTCATCGGGGGGGAGTCTTGGCAGTAGACCAGAGCGCTGATGGCGAGTGGATTGCCAGCGGGGGCACCGATCGCACGGTCAAACTCTGGAAGCCGGATGGAACCCTGATTCGTACCCTGTCTACCAGTGCCACACCCCACGGTATCCACTTCAGCCCCAATAGCCAGTTTATAGCGACGGCGAATGTGGACGGCATGGTGCAATTGTGGAGTCTGGATGGCACGGTTAGCTTGACGCTAAAAGGGCATACGGCCCCGGTGTGGAACGTCACGTTTAGCCCAGATAGTCGCTTTTTGGTGTCTGCCAGTGGCGATCGCACGCTCAAGCTCTGGCGCACCGCCGACGGCAGCCTGATTCGCACGCTGACGGGCTACGACGCTGCGACCTGGCAAGCTGTATTTAGCCCCGATGGTCAGCAAATTGTGTCTGCTAGCACCGACGGAAAACTGACGTTTTGGACAATAGAGGGCAGGTTAATCCGGGCCATCCAAGTCAGCAATGCGCCCGTGTGGAGTGTGGCCTATAGCCCTGACGGGCAACAAATTGCCACAGGCAGCGGCGATAGCCAAATCCGGTTTTGGAGTCGGGCCGGTCGCCTCTCTAAAACCCTGGAAGGTCATGATTCCGAAGTGTTGCAGGTTCGCTTTAGCGCCGATGGCAAAACTCTCGCCTCTGCCAGCGCCGACCGCACAGTAAAACTCTGGCGGAGCAACGGAACCCCGTTGAGAACGTTTCAAGGGCATCGGGCGGTCGTTCGGAGTGTGGCGATCGCGGCAGACAATCAAACCATTGCGTCTGCCTCAGAAGATGGACAGGTCAAGCTATGGAGACAGTCGCCCTTCTCAGTCCCCCTCATCGGGCTACCCGAAGTCGTGAGTCAGGTGGTCTATCAGCCCCAAGCACCCGGAGAGGCGCTGCTATTGGCGACGATTGCCGGAAAGCAGATTCGCCTCTGGCGCTCGGATGGAACCTTAATCAATCAATTCACGCTGCCGGAGCGACTGCTCGCTGGCGCATTTGCTCCAGACGGCAAGACCCTGGCCCTGGGCAGTGCAGGTACAAACCTTTATCTACTCGATTTGAAAAGCGGCACTACAACCGCGCTGGCTGGCCACACGGCTTCGATTATGAGTGTGCAATATAGCCCGGATGGCCAGTTCATAGCCTCTGTGGGCGATGATGGAGTCTTGTGGCTCTGGAAGCGCCAACCGGAGGGTTCGTTTGAGCCACATCAATCGATCCTGGCGCATCCGGCATCGCGGATTTGGAGTGTGGCCATTAGCCCCGACGGTCGGCAGGTGGCGACGGCGGCTATTGACCGTACCGTTAAGGTCTGGAATCTGGAGCCAGATGGACGACTCGCCCCCGAACCGCGCCTCACGCTAGCAGACCACGAGGGGGCTGTGTGGGGAGTGGCGTTTAGCCCGGATGGAAATTGGCTGGTGTCTACGGGGCGCGATCGCACGATTAGGCGATGGAGCCGCACGGGGGAATTGCTAGAAACCGTTGAGGTGGAAGGGTTAGGGCTATCGCGGGTGGCCATTAGTCCAGACGGGCAACAAGTGGCGGTTGGCAGTATGGACAACATGGTGACTCTGTGGAACCGCGCCACTGGGCAACTGTTTAATCTGCAAGGACATGATTCGGGTGTGCGATCGATTGCCTTTAGCCCCGATGGAAAGACAGTGGTGTCGGGTGGAGAAGACCGGGTGGCCATCATCTGGAATATAGATTCTCTGCTGGATCTGAACCTAATGCGCTATGGCTGCAACTGGCTGCGGGATTACTTTAAGACTTATCCAAACCTAGACGAGGGCGATCGCCAGCTTTGCCGCAAGTTTTTCTAGTTGACCCGGTGTGGTCATTCACCTGGCCTGGCTCAAGGCATTGAAGTAAGCAGCAGTTCCCATGATTCACATGATTCATCAGTTAAAGTCATCAGTTACAGGACTTACGCACCTGCGATGAATTTTTTGGATTTCGGACTATTTCTCGCGGGCTGCACCCGCGAGAAATAGTCCAACTGCGTAAGCCCTAAGTTAATCGGAATGCATCAACTAAAATGCATCAACTAAAATGCATCAACTAA
>JBDNCP010000061.1:0-25084 GCA_046719575.1 Cyanobacteriota bacterium | reverse complement strand
GAAATCCTGGCGTTTACGCTGATTTCCATTCACAACATCACGGAACTGGTGCGCTTTACTCAGCGGATTCGAGAGGCGATTTTGGGCGATCGCTTTCATATCGAATTTGCCGACTGGTTGGGTTAGGTTGCAGGAGTCAGGTTTCAGGTGCCAGGTTTCAGGACTGAACCCAATCCCTAACCCCCAACCTCTAACCCCTACTTACTCTGAGCGCGATCGCCGGATGCGGTCAATTTCTCGCTGCAACTCTTCCACTTCGCGCCGCAACCGTTCCACATCTGTCTCCGCCGTAGTAGCGTCAGGGTTGGGTGATGGCGGCTCCACATCGACGGTTGGTTCTCCAGCCCGACGATAGTTGCCTGCGCGAATCTGGCGCAGTTCTTCCGATTCCGACCACTCCTTCAGAAAATGCACGCGCTCCACGGTAAATGGATGCGTTTGGAAAAAGCCTTGCGACAGATTGTTATACAGCAGAAACTTGTAAACCTGGTTAAGACCTTCTTGATCTAGATTTTGGTAGCGTTCCGACTGGCGCGAAAATTCCTCCAGGCTTAGCTCATGGGCATAGCGACTGCTGCCGCCTGCCAGCTTCATCATGTTTTGCAGGACGGGTTTGATGTCGTCCATCACTAGCAGCGCTGCCCGGTCAGCCGACAGTTCCGCCTTCCGCAGCCATTCATAAAAAGCCAAAATCAGCCCCGTGCTGACGAGACTGCTCAATCCAAAAGTCATCTCCGCCAGCCCCGATGCGGCCGTGATGGCCCAACTTGCCATTTGGTTGAGCGTCGAATGTCCACATTTCAAATGCCCCAGTTCATGAGCTAGCACGGCTTTGAGTTCTGCTTCGTCGCTCAGGTCAAGCAAGCCAGTACTCAGCACGACGCAGGGCCGGTCTTGCCCCAGGGCATAGGCGTTCACAATCGGCGACTGGGAGACAAACAGCGTCGGCTCAGGGGAAATATCGAGCGATCGCCCACACTCCCGAAACAGTTGAAACAGCGTGGAATATTGCCGTGGGCCAACCTCGATGGCATTGCCCAGCAAAAACACCTGCCGCGGCCGCTCGTAGACAAATTCCACAAAGCGCCGCGCCACCAAGTCAAACCCTGGCACGCCGCGGAGTGCCTTCTCGGCCTGCTGATCCAGGGGATGACGGAAGGCTTCACTAGAGATTCCGGGATAGGCGGGCATATTGATCTGGAGTTGAGAACTATGGGTTTAAGCGTAGAAGGTTGCCGACTGAACCTCTGCTACTCTAACGACTGATAGTTGTGTCTGAGAAAGCGCGAAGCTTCTCTTAAACTTTATGGCGGCTTCCTGGCTCAAGACCGAGTTTTTTTGTTAAAACTGGTGTTCAGTAGTCCGACAAATTAGTATATTCGTATTAACCTCCTGCTCCTGCCCTTTTCTCTTGCCCCTTTGTGTACGTCAAGCGCGTAGAACTGTCTCACTTTAAATCCTTTGGCGGCACAACGCAGGTTCCGTTGTTGCCAGGGTTTACTGTGATTTCGGGGCCAAACGGGTCAGGGAAATCCAATATCTTAGACGCGCTGCTGTTTGCGCTGGGGCTGGCAGGTTCCAAAGGAATGCGGGCGGAGCGATTGCCGGATTTGGTGAACCAGAGTGTTGCCAGTCGCGGCCGCAGTACGGTAGAAGCTAGTGTCACCGTTACGTTTGCACTGGATGAGGAGGATATTGCCGCCTATCAGGATGATGAGGACGATTCTGCTGTGGTTCCAGGTTTAGCCTTTGGGGAGGGGCAAGTTGGGCTAAAAGAGAACGGCACAGCCAGACACATCGAGGATTCGGAAAACAGCAGCGAAGATGGCAATGGTCGCAATGGCAAAAACGGAAATGGCAGGCCCGATGTCAATCAGTTGACTGTGGCTCCGGCAATGGTGCCGTTTAACGAATGGAGCGTGACGCGCAAGCTGCGGGTGACGCAGCAGGGCACCTACACCTCGAACTATTACATCAATGGGCAGCCTTGCACGCTAAACGAACTGCACGAACAGCTTCACCGCTTTCGGATTTATCCCGAAGGCTATAACGTCGTGCTGCAAGGCGACGTGACCAGCATTATTTCTATGAACCCGCGGGAGCGGCGGGAAATTATCGATGAACTGGCGGGTGTGGCGGCGTTTGACCGCAAGATTTCCCAGGCAAAGGACAAGCTGGACGCGGTGAAGGAGCGGGAAGAAAAGTTCCGCATTGTGGAGCGGGAGTTGATCGAGCAGCGCGATCGCCTCGCTCAGGATCGCCTCAAGGCAGAGAAATATAAGCGGCTGAAGGCAGAGTTTCAGGAAAAAAGCCAGTGGGAAGTCGTGTTGCACTGGCGCAGTCAGGAGGCTCAGGCGCGAAAGCTCCAGCAGCAGATTGAAGAGGGCGATCGCACGCTTGCAGAAACCGACACCCAACTGGCAACGCTAGCAACCGAAATTCAGCAGATTACTGCCGACCTGGAGCGCCTGAATGCACGGGTGAAGGCGCTGGGCGAAGACGAGCAGTTGGCGCTGCAATCGACCCTAGCAACGCACGAAGCAGAACTGCGCCAGCTTCAGCGGCAAGAACAGGACATCCTGACGGCAAACCGTGAGACGATGGCACAGCTTGCTCAGACGCAGCAGACGCTCCAGGATCAGATGCAGATGCTAGAGCAGGTGTCTGCTGATAAGCGGCGAGTTGAAACACAGGAAATTGCCTCACTGCAAGCAGCCCGCGATCGCGCTCAGCAGGCATTGCAAGCCAGCCGAGACCAGTCGAGTGCGATCGCCGAAGCGTCGGAGGCCTGGGTGCAAGAACAGGCGGCTCTGCGCCATCAAATGGAGGAGTTGCTAAGCAAGTTAGAACCGCAGCGCATGGAGCAGGCACGGCTGCAAGAGCGGGTGTTGCAACTCCACGCCAAGATTCAAGAGCAGACGGAAGCACTGGGGGCGATCGCCCAATCTCTAGCAGAAAAGCAGGCAGAGCAATCCACTATTGAGGCCCAACGCACCGACATCGAAACCCAAGTACAGCGCCTCGCCCAAGCGCTTGCCACCGCCGAGCAAGACCTCCGCACCCAGCAAGAAACCCAGACCCGATTACTCAATGAGCAGCGCGACAAACAGCGCCAGCTTGATCGGCTGGAAGCCCAAACCCAAGCGATGCAGGAAGCCCAGGGTACGGGAGCCAGCCAGGTGATTTTGAATGCGGGCATCGACGGGGTTCATGGACTTGTGGCGCAACTAGGGCGTGTCGATTCGCAGTATCAACTGGCGCTGGAAATTGCGGCGGGCGGTCGCCTCGGTAATTTGGTGGTGGAAGACGACCGCATCGCGGCGCGGTGTATCGACCTGCTGAAGCAGCGGCGGGCGGGACGCGCCACCTTCCTGCCGATGAACAAAATTCGTGTGCCGCAGTTCACCGAAGTTCCCAAGTTCAACCGGCCGGACGGGTTTGTGGACTACGCCGTAAACTTGATTGACTACGACCCCCGCTTTCAGGGCGTGTTTGCCTATGTGTTTGGCAGCACGGTGGTCTTTCGCACGCTGGAGCAGGCGCGGCCGCATCTCGGCAAATATCGCATCGTGACGCTGGATGGCGAACTGTTGGAAACCAGCGGCGCAATGACGGGCGGCAGTATTTCTCAGCGGCAAGGCTCGCTGCGGTTTGGCACGGTGCAACCAGGAGAATCGGCAGAGGCGGCGATCTTGCGCGATCGCCTTTCGGAAATCGACACCATTCTGCGGCGCTGCGAAGGAGCGATCGCCCAGGGCATAGAAACCGTTCGCACCCACAGCCAAGCGCTCAACGAAGCCCGACAGCAGCAGCGCGAGGTGCAGCTTCAGGCAGATCAGATCCAGATGCAACTGGCGGCACTAGTGACGCAGGAGGGACAACTCCGCACCCAGCTTTCTCAAAATCGCCAGGAGCTTGGCTCCGCCGAAGCACGTCTGCAAACCCTGGAACGCGATCTGCCCGTCCAGGAAGCCGAACTTCAGCGCCAGCGCCAAGTCCTGGCAGACCTGGAGCAATCGCAAACCCACAGCGAGTGGCAGCAAATCCAGGCAACCATTCGCCAGCAGGAAGCCGAACTGGGCGATCGCCAGCTTGCGCTCCGCACGGCCGAGCAGCGGGTGCAGGATCTGGAAATTCAGCGGCAGCGCCTCCAGGAAAAAATCGCCCAGCTTACCCAGCGACTGCAAGAGTTACGAACTCAGCAAACAACCCAGATGCAGCAGCGCTCGGCGCTGGGCACGCAGCAGACCACCCTCAGCCAGACGATCGCCCAGACCCGTGCTGCGCTGGACTCGCTAGAAGCGTCGCTTGCGTCGGAAAAGCAGGAGCGCGATCGCACGGAACGACTATTGCGCGATCGCCAAACCGCCCAGCAGCAAGCCGACTGGCAGCGCCAAAAGCTCCAGGAAACCCAGCAAGCTCGCCGCGAAAGCTTGGCGGCACTCCGGGCAGAGCTAGAGGCAAAGCAAGCCGAACTGCCCAACCCACTGCCCGAACTGCCCGACCCGCTGCCCGATCTGGGTGAATTGCAGCACGAACTGCGATCGCTCCAGCGCCGCATCGAAAACATGGAACCCGTTAACATGCTGGCCCTGGAGGAATATGAACGCACCCAGGAGCGCCTGGAAGACCTCAGCCAAAAGCTCAGCACCTTAGATGAAGAGCGCAGCGAACTGCTCCTCCGCATCGAAAATTTCACGACCCTGCGCCAGCGGGCGTTTAAGGAGGCGTTTGATGCAGTGAATCTCAATTTCCAGTCCATCTTTGCAGAATTGTCTGATGGCGACGGTTATCTACAACTCGACGACCCCAACGATCCCTTCGGCAGCGGACTCAATCTGGTGGCTCATCCCAAGGGAAAACCCGTGCGCCGCCTCGCGTCCATGTCCGGGGGCGAAAAATCCCTCACCGCCCTCAGCTTCATCTTCGCGCTCCAGCGCTATCGTCCTTCGCCCTTTTACGCCTTCGATGAGGTGGATATGTTCCTCGATGGCGCAAATGTGGAGCGTCTTTCTCGTATGATTAAGCACCAGGCCCAGCAAGCCCAGTTCATTGTCGTCAGCCTACGCCGACCCATGATCGAAGCCGCCCAGCGCACCATTGGCGTGACCCAAGCTCGCGGAGCCTATACGCAGGTGCTGGGTATCGACTTGCAGCAGAGCGTTTCGGGGTGAGAGAGGGTTGGTGGGAGGAAAGAGAGAAGAACGAAGAGCAAAGAGGTTTCGTTTTTCGTTTTTCGGTTTTTCTGCCCCTCCTCCTCCATCACTCCCCAAGGGCGGCTTTCCGAACTCAAGACAGACTTACCAAACGGTCGAGTTTGGTTAAGATTGGCTTAGTATTGATATCTGACCGTATCTACTGTATTCATATTTCAATCGAACTATTGTAAACAGTTCGAGGTTAGGACTCGACAATGACATCTGAACAAATCCGCCAACGCTCAGACCTTCTTGGAACGCAAATTATCACCCGCGACACCGGCAAGCGCCTGGGAGTCGTCAGTCAGCTATGGGTGGATGTCGATCGCCGGGAGGTCGTTGCTCTCGGTCTGCGGGAAAGCATCCTGTCGGGCGTGGTGTCTGGCACTCAGCGGATGATGTATCTTGCTAACGTTCGCCAGATTGGCGATGTAATCTTGGTTGACGATGACTCTGCGATTGAGGATGAGGTCGATACCGAAGCCTACAGCAGCCTGATCAACAGCGAAGTGATTACCGAAACGGGTGAGCTATTGGGCAAGGTGCGTGGCTTCCGGTTTAATGTCGAAGACGGTCAGCTTGAGTCTATTGTGATTGCTTCACTTGGGTTTCCTTTCATTCCCGATCAGGTCGTCAGCACTTATGAACTGTCTATCGAAGAGGTGGTGAGCAGTGGCCCCGATCGCCTAATCGTGTTCGAAGGAGCAGAGCAAAAGATGTCGCAGCTTAGCGTCGGCTTTTTGGAGCGCATCGGCATTGGTCGTCCGCCCTGGGAGCGCGACGAAGAAGATTACATCATGCCTGTGTCTACGTCCAACCAGTTGCCAACGGGAGTGCGTACCCCTGCGCAGCAGCCGATGCGTACGCCAGCCCGCGAATCGACCTGGGACGACGACACCTGGGAAGAACCGCGTCGCCCAATTCAGGAGCCGCTGCGCCAGCGCCAGCCGGAGCCGCTCTATCGCGATGAGCCAGAGGATAACTGGAGTGAGCCGCCTCGCCGTCAGCAGTATGCAGAGGCTTATGAAGATGCGGATGCCTACGAGCCGTCGATGAAGGAAGAACTGGATGATGTCTGGGAGGATGACGATAATCCTCAGCCCTACCGCGCACCACAGTTGAATATTCCCGAACGGCAAAAGGTCGTGGAGTATGAGGAAGATGCGGACTATTAAGGACTATTAAGGACTATTAAGGACTATTAAGTAGTAGGTAGACATTAGTAAACATAAAACCCTAAGGTTTAGGAGCTATTTTTAATTTGGTCTATCTACTACTTAGGTTTCTTTTCTATAATTTCTATAAATGGGTCTGTGGGCGTTGCTTGCAGACCTGTTTTGTTTCTTTTGTTGCGTGAGGGTTTTAGCTGATTGACGGACAAAACTGCTGCAATCTTGATTCGCTCGTAGGTTGGGTAGCGTCAGCGTAACCCAACCCAATCTAAGCTGGCACTGGGTTTGACGTTGCTCGACCTAGCCTAGGCAAAAGATTGGTTAGTCAACCAGGAGTTTAGTGATCGCCCTGCGCTATTCTTCTTCGGCTTCTAACTCCCAGTCTTGCAGGCGCTGCTTTTCAACCCGACGTGAGGGTTGGCGATACTTTTTGCGTTCTAGCTTGGGTTCAGTTTCTGTTTGTCCGTCCTGGCGACTTTTTTGTTTTGTTGTCGTTTCGGCATGGCGGGTTCGTTCTTGTGCCTCTTGGCGGGCGATCGCCTCTTCTAAAAAAATCCGATAGTGTTCATAACGTTCCCAGTCACCTCGCACGACACAGCCTGGCTCTTCGCGATGCAGGCAGTTGCTAAATTGGCAAGCAGCTTGCTCGATTCGCTGACGGGCTTCTGGGAAATAGCAGGCCAGTTCAATTGGGGCACAGTCTAGATCGGGCTGATTGAACCCAGGGCTATCGGCTAGCAGTCCGCCCGTTGGCAACTCAAACAACTCCACATGGCGCGTGGTATGGCGACCTCGCTGAAGTTTGCCAGACACCGCGCCCACGCGCAGATCGACCTCTGGAATCAGCGCGTTGAGCAGGCTGGACTTACCTACACCAGAGGGACCAGAGACGACGGTAATTTGCTTTGCCAGACGAGTTGCAAGCTGATCTATCCCTAGGCCTTCGCGCACGCTGACCATCAATGGAGAATAGCCCCACTGCTGTAGGCGATCGCCCCACGCCACTAGCTCTGCCTTTTTCAGCAGGTCGCATTTGTTCAAACACAGGCACACCGATAGCCCGGTGGATTCGGCTTTGACTAGAAATCGGCTGAGTTGAAAGAGATCGAGTGTGGGTTCCGCCAAGGCAAACACTAGTAAAATCTGGTCGGCATTGGCAATGGGGGGGCGATCGAGTTCGGAGCGGCGGGGAAACACCCGGGCGATCGCCCCTCGCTGTCCAGCCCAGTCGGGGTCTTCAATTTCGACGCGATCGCCCACCCAGACACGTTGCCCGATTTTTCTTAAGCGCGATCGCCGAGTGCAGAGCAGCATATCGGTCGAACCAAGTGGATATCCACCGGAGTCTAACCGCACAAAATAGTAATTAGCCTGCACTGCCAGCACCGTGCCGATGAGCTTTTGCGGCTCTGGCTGAGCAGCAAATCGGTCAAGCGGCTGAGAATGGCACTCTGCGCCCATCACTAGGGACGACGAATGCTAAGGGCAAAATAAGCGTTGTCTCCGCTTTGTCGCTCCTGAACTTGCTCAATCGAGTACCCTTCCATTCGCAGGCTATCAGGCACTTGCTCCATTGGCTCGCCCGGATCAAGCCATACTTCCAAGAGTGACCCCGCAGGCATTTTCTCTAGCCGCAGCTTAGTTCGCACAAAGTTGAGCGGGCAGGGCGTACCGCGCAGATCAAGCTGAACATCAGGAACAAGGAAGGATTCTGTCATGCGTCTTACTCAAGACTTGTGAAACAGATTGTCTAGAAAGCCCATACCGCCCTTGCCAGTGCGATCGCCCCGCAATTTGGCAAGTTCCTCGAGCAGCTTCCGTTCCTCCGCCGAAACGCGAGTGGGTATGTCAACTTGAATCGTGATCAAATGATCGCCCCGACTGGTGGGATTGCCCAGACGAGGGACACCGCGATTCTCCAGCGTAATCACAGTCCCAGGCTGAGTTCCAGGCGGAATAATCGTTTCCACTGGCCCATCGACCGTATTCACTTCTAGCTTTGAGCCGAGGATTGCTTGCAGATAGCTAATCTTTAAGTTCGACAGAATATTGATGCCATCCCGCTGAAACTCAGCATCGTCATTCACAAACAAAAATACATAAAGATCCCCTGGTGGGCCACCCCGCATTCCTGCGTCCCCCTCAGAGGAAATTCGGAGTCGCGTGCCATTGTCTACGCCCGCAGGAATCGTAATTTTGAGTTTTTTGGCTTCCTGCTTTTGGCCGCTGCCGCCACACACGTCGCACTTTTCTTCAATCATCTGACCGCTGCCATTGCAGGTAGGGCAGGTGGACACCTGTGTAAAGCTGCCAAAGGGAGTGCGGGTGGCTCGTCGCACTTGCCCCGCACCGCCACAGGTTGTGCAGGTTTTGGGACGAGTCCCAGGTTTTGCGCCTGACCCGCTACAGTTGGTGCAGGTCTCCAGGTGGCTAATGCGGATTTCCTTTTCGCCGCCAAAGATCGCTTCACGGAAGTCGAGCTTTAGGTCGAGGCGCAGGTCTTCACCACGAGTCGGCCCACTACGACGACGAGCCTGCTGACCCGGAGCCGCTCCTGCGAAGTTGCCAAAGAAGCTCTCGAACAGATCCGCAAACCCGCCTAAGTCAGTAAAGTCTTGATAACCTGCGCTAGCCCCAGAGCCAACCCCGGCTTCGCCAAATCGGTCATAGCGAGCGCGAGTTTCCGGCTCGGAAAGCACCTCATAGGCGCGGTTGATTTCTTTGAAGCGTTCTTCAGCGCCTTCCTCCTTGTTGACATCGGGGTGATACTTTCGGGCAAGCCGTCGATAGGCCTGCTTTAGCTCCTCTTTGTCGGCATCGCGAGAGACACCCAGAATGTCGTAATAGTCACGGGCCATAGAACGCTGCTGGGGATTAAGTAATTTAGCGTGAATAGAACAAGGGAAGCTCGGTCAGCGCCACGCAAACAAGCGGTCAGACACCCGATTCCCCACAACCTACATCGTAACGAATTGTTTGCGATCGCACCCTGCTATTGAAGTGGGCATTACCGAACCAATCCCCCCCTCGGATGCGTCAGGGGCTAGCGTATTAGCTCTCTGCCAACCCAGAGAGTTGGGCAAATCGGCCCCTTTCTGGCACCAGCACCTGTGGAATGCACGGCACGACAAATACCTATTGAGTAAAAGTTGAGCAAGAGTGCAATCTCAACTGTCCTAATCTACTGCCTCGTAGTCAGCCGTTACGGTTTCATCCGTCTCATAGCCAAAGATGTCTTGATCTAATGCTTCTATGCGTTCTGGCTCCCCGGTGCCGTTGGGCCAGGCAACGGTTGGGTCGTCATAGCCATCGGAATCGCTAACATAGCCGCCGTAGTCGCCGTCATAAGGCTGAGATTGGGCTTGTTGATAGATGATTGAGCCAATAGCAAACAGGGCGTGTTGGAGAGCATCTAGACGAGCCTTCATGGTGTCTACATCTGTTGTGCGATCGGCGATCGCCGCCCGCAATTCCGCCACCTTTTCAGCGGCCTCAGCCTTATACAACTCTGGAATCAAGTTGCCATTTTCTCGAAGCGTCGTCTCATAATTGTTAAACAGGATATCGGCTTGGTTGCGATATTCCACCAGCAGACGACGGTTCTGATCTTCCTCAGCATAGAGATCGGCTTCCATCCGCATCCGTTCCACCTCAGACTCACTGAGGCCGCCCGTGTTGGTGATCCGAATGGTTTGTGCCCGACCCGTCCCTTTGTCGCGGGCGCTGACTTGCAGGATGCCGTCTGCATCGATTTCAAAGGACACCTCGATCTGCGGAACACCGCGCGGCGCAGGCGGGATACCAGTCAGTTGAAACTTGCCCAAGCTCTTATTATCCTTCACCATCGCCCGCTCACCTTGCAGGACATGAATCTCAACCGAAGTCTGTCCATCGGTTGCCGTAGAGAAGGTTTGGGTCTTACTGGTCGGAACTGTGGTGTTGCGCTCGATGATGCGAGTGAATACACCACCCAGGGTCTCAATCCCCAACGAGAGCGGTGTCACATCCAGCAGCAACAGGTCTTTCATTTCGCCACCTAACACGCCTGCCTGAATTGCTGCCCCCAAGGCAACAGCTTCATCGGGGTTGACAGAGCGATCAGGAACTTTGCCATTAAAATATTTTTTAATGGCTTCCTGAACGGCTGGAATTCGAGTAGAACCGCCGACCAGCAGAATGCGATCCAGATCGTCTGCGCTTAGGCCACAATCCTTGAGCGCTTGCTCAACAGGTTCCAGCGTGCTTTCGACTAGGTCACTGACCAGCTCTTCAAATTTGGCGCGGGTTAGCTCCATTTCTAGGTGCTTCGGCCCCGTTTCATCGGCTGTAATAAATGGCAGGTTGATGGTCGTCGTGAGCATACTTGAAAGCTCGATCTTCGCCTTCTCTGCGGCTTCTCGCAGGCGTTGCAACGCCATTTTGTCACCAGAGAGATCAATCCCTTCTTGCTGCTGGAAGCTAGACATGAGCCACTGAACCAGCACGTTGTCAAAATCGTCACCGCCGAGGTGGTTGTTGCCGGAGGTAGATTTCACCTCAAACACACCGTCGCCCAGTTGCAGGACTGACACATCAAACGTTCCGCCGCCCAAGTCAAACACCAGCACACTTTGTTCCTGATCTTGCTTGTCCAAACCATAGGACAGGGCCGCTGCGGTTGGCTCGTTGATAATCCGTAGCACTTCCAGCCCTGCGATCGTGCCTGCATCTTTGGTGGCCTGGCGCTGGGCATCTGTGAAATAGGCGGGTACAGTGATGACTGCCTGAGTGACGGGTTCCCCTAAATAGTTTTCAGCGTCCTGCTTGAGCTTTTGCAGGATCATGGCGGAAATTTCCTGAGGCGTATAGGAACGTCCGCGAATTTGCACATCTACCGTGTCATCTTTTCCCCGAACACAGGTATAAGGAACCCGTTCCCGCTCATCGGCTGTGTCATCCCAGCGCCGTCCGATAAACCGTTTAATGCTGAAAATGGTGTTTTCGGCATTGGTCACAGCTTGACGCTTGGCAAGCTGCCCCACAAGTCGCTCGCTGTTTTTGCCAAAACCAACAATGCTAGGAGTTGTGCGTCCTCCTTCGGAGTTGGAAATGACAACAGGTTGACCGCCCTCCAGGACAGCAACACAGCTATTCGTTGTGCCCAGGTCGATGCCAATGACTTTTCCCATAATTTAGCTAGTAGCGGCTATCAGATTTCAAGTGAATGAGTCGGAGACCGGAAGCTGATTTAACTCTTAGCAAGTATTCCGCAATTCTTCGGGAATTTAATCAGTCGCGCTTAAAATTCTTTCTAGAGGCTCCGGGAAAAACAGGAAATCGACCAGATAGTGAGCTTTTTGGCTGAGTTCTTGGGATGGAACCCCCCGGATTTTGCTCAAGACCTCGCAGCAGAGCCAGGTTTAACTGAGTGGTGCAGGATGATTTTTGAAAGGCACTCTCTTCTCATTTCTCAGATAACCTTCCGATAACAGTTAGCTAAGGGGTTTCTTGAACGAAATCCGGGTCTAGTTTTATTCTGTCATCCAGCTCTATGCGTCAGATGACGAGTCAGGGCTACTGTTCTGATCTGAAGGCTCCACGGCAGCAGCAACTTTGACCATTGCGTGGCGCAAGACGCGATCGCCCAGCATATAGCCCCGCACTAGTTCCTCAATGACTGTGCCCTCAGCGTATTCCTCCGACGGCTCCCGCATTACGGCCTCGTGCAGGTTTGGGTCAAACTCTTTGCCCTCAGACCGCATCGGCGAAACCCCAATGCGCTTAAGCCGTTCTACCAAGTCTTTGTAAACACCCTGATAGCTTTTGTGGATTCCCATGCCTTCTTCGCCTTGGGGCTTGATCTGCGATCGCGCTCGTTCAAAGTTATCGACCACAGGCAACAGTTCTTCGACGGTTTTGCACTTAATTTGCTGCTCCAGTTCTTCTTTTTCTTTCTGGGTACGCTTGCGGAAGTTTTCAAAATCCGCGGCAATGCGCTTACAGTGGTTTGTCCACTCTTCAAGCTGCTGCTCTAGCATCGCCACTTTTTGATTTAGCTCATCGACGAGCGCCGAAGTGTCTCCGCTGGGAACCTCTGCGACGACCTCTACCTGCGGCTCGGTCGATGCTTCGACCGCCGAGGCAGACGGCTCGACCGCTTCAGTATTCATGACCTCGCTTTGCACGCTATTGCTCTCAGCGGACACGTCATCACCCTCCATCGGTTGTTTCTCTTCTTCGATCATGCTTGCCTAACAGATGTCGTTTCGTAAACTGGACAAAATTCTGAGAAGAAGGGACGGTTGCTCTAGGATCGAGTCTTGACTTGAACCCTCTAGGAAGTTTCCCATCAAGGATTTGGGGTCAAGGCTGTTGAAGGATTTGGCTTCCTAGCCTGCTCATTAGTTTACTGAATCCATCTTTCGTCGATCTTTTTTGGTCCTCTTGCAACGCTTCCTTGGAACGCTTCTGAGCGTTTCTAAGCGCCTCTACTCTTATGCTTATACCTATGCTTATACCTAACTTTTATGCTTCTACTCTTATGTATTGTGCCTCAGGTTTTAAGAATTCTGACGTGGTAAACGAACATCCCCTATTCCTAAGTTGCCAGAGCGATCGCACGTATCCATACACCTCAGCCGCAGGTTTAAAACACTTGGTTCAAACCGTTTCTCTGGGTTTGCGTCTCTCAGTTTGTGTAACAGATGAGTCTGGGCTGTGCTATACAGAATGCATCGATCACCAGCCTATGAGCCACCTAGTCCAGGGTACCCCACTGACGATAGTTTGTTGACCTCTATTGGGAATACTGAAGGCATTCGTGACATTCCACGCTCCTTCAGGGCATTTGTCCGACATGTTATAGGCAATAGGTGAATCTGGCGATCGCCCGTCGCAGCGAAACCCAGGCAGGCTATCCAGCTAAGGCTCGGAATGCCCAAGCCGACTTCCATAACCCAGTTTCTATAACCTAGTTTTGGAACTCGCAAACCGCAGGTTCGCTCTTGATTCCTCCAGCAGTCCCAGACACCCTCTGGCATCGGTGCTGGGAAAGTAACTCTACAGCTATAAACCTCTCAGCAGCAGCTATGGCTAACTCTTCATCCCAGCGTCGTGCCCTCGTTGTCCAGCATAATTTTTCGCCCTTTAGCAACAAGCTCATCCAGGCAGGGTACGTCAATAACGACCAGATGCAGCAAGCCCTGGTGGAAAGCCGCAAAACTGGGCGACCGCTGACTGATGTGTTGGAGATGATTACAGGGCAGCAGTTGCCGCCCGATTTGCTGCGCCAATACAAGAAGCAACAGCTTTTTGAACTTAAAATTCTCTACGGAGTTGAATCCCTCGATCCGGAACTCAACGAAATCTCGACTGCCCAAGTCGGGCAGCTCATCGACAGCCTGATTCCCGTCGATTTATGCCGTCGCTACCGCCTCGTGCCCCTGTCGCGCACCGAAAGCGACCCGCCCGCAGTGCTGATCGCAATGGTCGATCCCGATGACCTAGCAGCCCAGGATGACCTCAACCGAATTCTGCGCCCCCAAGGATTGGGGCTAATGCGGATGGTGATCACCATTGAAGACTATCAGCGGATCATCTCTCAATACTTAGACGAGCAGGTTGAGCGTCAGAAGCAGCTTGAGTTTCAGTCCAAAGTAGACGTAAAAGCTGATCTGGAAGGACTAGATTACCTCGATCTGGAGGAGCCACCCGATGACATCGAAGCCAACCTGGATGCCGCGCTGCAAGATGCCGATGCTGCACCTGTGATCGCCCTAGTCAACAAGATTCTGGTGAAGGCCCTTCAGGAAGGCGTTTCCGACATTCATATCGAGCCGCAAGAAGAGTATCTCCGCATCCGCTTTCGCAAGGATGGCGTGCTGCGCGAAGGGCTAGAGCCGCTGCCCAAGAAGATTGTGCCTGCGGTCACTGCCCGCTTCAAGATCATTGCTGATCTGGATATTGCTGAGCGCCGGATGCCCCAAGACGGACGCATTCGCCGGATTTTTGACGGGCGCAAGGTGGACTTTCGGGTGAACACACTGCCCAGTCGCTATGGCGAAAAAGTGGTGTTGCGGATTCTTGACAACTCAGCGACTCAGCTTGGGCTAGACAAGCTGATTACCGACCCAGAAACGCTGCAAATCGTGCAGGAAATGGTGTCGCGTCCCTTCGGGCTGATCCTGGTGACGGGGCCGACTGGGTCTGGTAAAACGACGACGCTCTATTCTGCGCTGGCAGAGCGCAACAGCCCCGGCGTGAATATCAGCACAGCCGAAGACCCGATTGAATACTCACTGCCGGGGATTACCCAGGTGCAGGTGATTCGTGAGAAAGGGATGGACTTTGCCTCGATTCTGCGAGCCTTTCTGCGGCAAGACCCGGACGTGATTCTGGTGGGTGAGACTCGCGACAAGGAAACGGCAAAGACCGCAATTGAGGCGGCGCTGACAGGGCACCTAGTGCTAACGACACTGCACACCAATGACGCTGCAAGCGCGATCGCCCGTCTCGAAGAAATGGGCGTAGAATCCTTCATGGTGTCCAGTTCCCTGATTGGCGTGCTAGCTCAGCGCCTCATGCGCCGCGTCTGCCCCGACTGCCGCATCCCCTACACCCCCAGCCCCGAAGAATTGGCCCGCTTTGGTCTGTCGGCTTCTCGCGAGGCAGGAGTGACTTTTTATAAGGCCAATGAACTATCGCCCGAAGAAATTCAGACCGCCCGTGCCCAAAATACCCTCTGCCCCACCTGCAAGGGCAGTGGCTATAAAGGACGCTGCGGCGTGTATGAAGTGATGCGCGTGACCGAACAAATCCAGACCCTGATTACCGAAGGTGCGCCCACCGAGCGGATTAAGGAAGTGGCCGTAGACGAAGGCATGAAAACGCTGCTGGCCTACAGCCTTAACTTGGTACGCCAGGGCAGCACCACTCTTGAAGAAGTGGAGCGTGTCACCTTCACCGATACAGGTCTAGAAGCCGAACTCAAAGCCAAGCGCAAGAGTTCTCTCACCTGCCGCAACTGCGCTGCTGAACTGCGCCCCGAATGGCTAGATTGTCCCTACTGCACTACGCCCCGGTTCCAGGATTAGCGTCGTTCTGTCTGCTCCGGGCGTTCACTATCCTTAAATCTATTCTGTTAAGCATAACCCTGCATAGAAGGAGCCACCCATATGGAATTGATGATCGAAGACCTAATGGAGCAACTGATCGAGATGGGCGGGTCAGATATGCACCTATCGGCTGGATTGCCGCCCTACTTCCGCATCAACGGCCACCTCGCCCCCATCGGCGATGAGCCGATGACCTCGGAGCAGTGCCAGCGGCTGATCTTCAGTATGCTGAATAACACCCAGCGCAAAACTCTGGAGCAAAACTGGGAACTGGACTGCTCCTACGGTGTAAAAGGTTTGGCCCGTTTCCGGGTGAACGTGTACAAAGATCGGGGCACCTATGCCGCCTGTTTGCGGGCGCTGAGTTCCAAGATTCCTAGCTTCGAGAAGCTGGGTTTGCCGGATGTGGTGCGAGAAATGGCGGAAAAGCCCAGAGGACTGATTTTGGTTACGGGGCCGACGGGTTCAGGCAAAACCACGACGCTGGCAGCCATTATCGACCTAATCAACCGCACCCGTGCAGAGCATATTCTCACCGTCGAAGACCCCATTGAATTTGTCTATGAACCCATTAAAAGCTTGATCCACCAGCGCCAGCTTGGGGAAGATACCAAGAGCTTTGCTAACGCGCTGAAGGCGGCTCTACGGGAAGATCCAGACGTGATTCTGGTGGGCGAAATGCGCGACTTGGAGACAATTTCCTTGGCGATCTCGGCAGCAGAAACCGGACACCTGGTGATGGGAACGCTGCACACCAGTTCTGCCTCCCAGACGGTTGACCGGATGATTGACGTGTTCCCGGCTGAGCGTCAGCAGCAGGTGCGGGTGCAGCTTTCTAACTCGCTGGTAGCAGTATTTAGCCAAACGCTAGTGCCCAAGAAAAACCCCAAGCCAGGTGAGTTTGGCCGGGCGATGGCTCAGGAAATCATGGTGGTTACGCCGGCGATCGCCAACCTGATTCGTGAAGGCAAAACTGCCCAAATCTATTCCGCCATTCAAACGGGCGGCAAGTTGGGCATGGTGACGCTGGAAAAAGTGCTGGCTGATTTGTATAAGTCAGGCACCATTTCCTTTGAGGCGGCTATGTCGAAAACCTCTCGCCCCGACGAACTCCAGCGGCTGATCGGCGGTGCAATGCAGCAACCTACGCCAGGTGCGCGTCCGGGTGCGCCTGTGGGCACTCGATAGCACTGCTTGATTCGGCACTGCTTGATTCGGATGGGTTCGGATTGACTCGGAACATGGTTTAGAACAGCTCGAACAGCAGCCCAAAGGACATGTTCCATCCTGAGAAATTGGCTTTATAGGGCTGCTGTTCGCCCAAAGCGGCTTCTACGTTCCCTCGGTTCTTTTGTCTATCCAAAGTTTGGCCGGAGTTGTGTCATTCTGAGCGAATTTCACTAAACTGCTAGGTATTGAAATTAGTTTTTTTGGAAAAAGCGGAAGTCAAAACCCTAGCTATCCCGCAGACTTGCATTCCGACTCTGGCAAAATTCCTGATTCGCATCGTCTTATAACCCCTTCTTCACCCGCTATGCAAACCTACGTTGTTCGTGCCCGCGACTCTAAGGGCAACCCGGTGAAACGTAAGATTAGCGCGGCCTCTCCCGCTGAAGCGCGAACTACGTTGCGGGAACAGGGATTGTTTGTGCAGGAATTGGCCGAGGATCGCAGCCTGCTTGAAAAGCTCAACACGCTGGATTTAAAAGACATCCAAAACTCTTTTGCAAAGGTCACGGTTAAAGATAAAGCCGTTTTTTCTCGGCAGTTTGCGGCATTGGTGAACGCGGGCGTGGCGCTCGTGCGCGGGCTGGGGGTGTTGGCAGATCAATGCCCCAATCCGAAGCTGAAAAAGGCACTCCAAGCGATCAGCGCCGATGTGCAGCAGGGGACAAACCTGTCGGACGCGATGCGGAAGCATCCGGAATGCTTTGATGACTTGTACGTCAGCATGGTGCAGGCTGGTGAAGTTGGCGGTGTGCTGGATGATGTGCTGAATCGGCTGTCTAAGCTGCTGGAGGATATTGCCCGATTGCAGAACCAGATTAAGTCTGCGATGGCGTATCCAGTTACGGTTGGGATTATTGCCATCCTGGTGTTTCTCGGTATGACGATTTTCCTACTGCCCATTTTCGCCAATATTTTTGAGGAATTGGATGCAGAGCTACCTGCTTTTACTCAGTTCATGCTAAATATCAGTAATTTTCTGAGAACACCCATTTACCTGATTGCACTGGTGGTTATTGTGGTTCTGGGAGCCTTTGCCTATCGCCAGTATTACAAGACTCGCGTTGGTCGGGAAACGATGGATCGATTCTTCCTGAAAATGCCTCTGTTTGGCGACTTGGTGCAAAAGAGCGCTACTGCCCGTTTTTGCCGCACGTTTGGGGCGCTGTCTCGTTCTGGTGTTCCGATTTTGACTTCGCTAGAAATTGTGCGCGATACCGCAGGGAACCAAGCGATTTCCGATGCGGTGGATGAGGCGCGGAAAGAGGTGCAGTCGGGCGGCATGATTAGTCTGGCGCTTCAGCGGGAGCAGGTGTTTCCGGTTATGGCGATTCAGATGATCAGTATTGGTGAGGAAACGGGTGAAATTGACTCGATGCTGATGAAGGTTGCTGACTTTTATGAGGATGAAGTGGAGCAAGCGGTGAAGGCGCTGACCAGCATCATGGAACCGATTATGATTGTATTTTTGGGCGGTATGGTGGGATCGATTCTGGTGGCGATGTATTTGCCGATGTTTGCAGTGATGGACAACATTAAGTAGCGAGCCGAACATAGCGACCCCAAAAATTAGCGAACCAAAAAACCAAATATAGGTGAGCCACGTGAGCCGGAATGGGCAAGCGTTGCTTCTTTCCTTAGTCAATTGTTCTTTCGTAAGAACTCAAGCAAGATGCGGAGTAAGGGCGGACGGAACTAGGGCGATCGCCCTCTCTCGACTTATCCAATTCCTATGGCGAACCTGCAACTGCGCTACGAAGAATTGCTGGCTGAGTATAGTGACCATCGGGGGGCGATCGCCCTGCTCAAGCAATATCGTCCCTATTTAGAAACTGTGCCTAGTATGCGCCGCCCCGACGACAGTGTGATTACGATTCCGCTGCCGGTGGTGCGGGTGCGGCAGGCGGGCGTGTCGGCCGAGTCGGGCGGAGCAACGGTGTCGGCAGGCGAGGTGCTGCGGCTGCCCTGCGATGTGGCGATTCTAATGTGCGACCCGGAATGGCAGGTAAAGACTGGGCCGGAAATTTTTGTGTTTATCTATCGACCCAACGAGGATTTTTCAGAGTTGCTCAGCCGCTGGCGGCGTACTCAAGTTTTGCTTGACAAAGGCTATGAATGGCTGATGCCACCGCGCTACAAGCACATCCTGAGCGAAGCAGCCGAAGAGACTCACCCGTTGTTTGTCGTGTTTCAGGATACGCCAGAACGAATTCGCCGGGGGCTGCGGGGAGCTGGGCTGCCCTTTGTGGTGCAGGCGATCGCCGACTGGCAAGACGATGAAGAATCCCTCGCGCCAGAGCGGTCTTCGCCAGAAGCAGTCGAAGCCGAAGAATAGAATTCGCTGGATTTACGAGCCACAATCCCCAATCTAAATTCTAAAATCGGCAACCCATTCAACCACTCAGGCCGGCATTCCGATAGTAAGAGCCGTCCAAACTGTCCAGGCATCCATCAGCAATAGCAGCAGTGTCAGTCCTAACAAAATCAGGTACATCCACGGCTGAGACAGGGGACGCACATCGGTTGTGTCGATGCCCGTTTTTGCTTGCACCAGCGCCACCAACCGAGCAAAGCCTGCAACCCGCATTGGCAGTAATTTGGCCTCGCCTGCTTTTGTCAAGAAATAATAGACCAGCCCGCCCTGCCCGGTAGATCGGGGCTTGAGCGCTGTAATGTCTGTCCAGTCAAGGCTCCAACCCTTTCTCAATAAATCTGGAACCCAGCGGGGATAAGCAACCTGAATGCCCGTCTCTGTCACAATGACCCGTTCGCTGAGGGCGGCGTAGAGGGCGATCGCCCCTAGCCCCAGCCCCACAGACAGCACATTCGGCGGCACAGGCGCATGAGTCATGCCTGCTAGAAACGGCAGCGGCATCGTCAGCGCCACATAAAACAGCAGCAGCGTCAGACGGATCAGCGGCGAAATACGGAACGTCTGCGGCAAATCTGGCAACGCAGGAGGAGCGGATTCAGCGGGAGAGACAGCCATAAAACTGAGAACTCAGAAGACTAGGGCAAATACTTTTGTACAACGCTCCAGCCAGACAGGGAAACGGCGATAAAGCCCAGCAGCAGCACTAGATTTGTGCCCACATGGAGCGATCGCGCCCAGGGGCGACCGGCCCCAATTTGCGTGGCGCTGCCCGCCGACAGCAGCACCAGCGCCACCACCGTCAGCCCCGCTGCCAGATGCACCGAATGACCCAGGCTGCCATAGTGCCCCAGCGTGCCCACCAACCCGATCGTCAGCAGCAGCAGCACCAGCAGCACCAGCAGCACGCCGAACGTCAGGTGGAGCGATCGCAGCCATCCTGGACGAGGCAACGTCTGACGACGACTGCGCCGCAGCCAAAACCCGCTGATGCCCAGCAAACTATAGGTCAACAGCGACAGCCCCATCGACCAAGCCGCAATTCGCCAGAGCCAGAGAAAAGAAGGAAGATTCAAATTGCATCCAAGATTATGTACGACATTCGGCAAACGGTCTGGATGACAGATAGCCAGTGCCTAGTAGTCTTTCCCCTCATTATTGGCTATTTTGGAGCCTGATTGAACGGTTGAATAGGCGTTGAACCCCCATTGATGGAGCAACGGCGAGGCGATCGCAATCGGAGATCCTAAAAATTTTGAGAACTTTTTGTGACTGGTTTAGTGATAATCTGAAAAGTGGCAATTTTACGTTATGTTAAAGCTGTCACGAACCCCTCAAAAAGCTGATCAGACGATAGGCGAAAGCATGGTCACCACAGCAGAGAAAACTAATATTGGCTACATTACTCAGGTCATTGGGCCCGTCGTAGACGTGCGCTTTCCCAGTGGCAGCCTGCCTCAGATTTATAATGCATTGACGATTAAAGGTCAAAACGCCGCTGGGCAAGAAATTTCGGTTACCTGCGAAGTGCAGCAACTCCTCGGCGACAACCAAATCCGCGCCGTGGCGATGAGTTCTACGGATGGCCTAGTACGCGGCATGGAAGTGGTAGATACGGGCGCACCCATCAACGTGCCCGTGGGAACAGCAACCTTGGGAAGAATTTTCAACGTACTAGGTGAGCCAGTTGACAACAAAGGCGATGTTGCAACGCAGGACACGCTGCCGATTCACCGCGAAGCGCCCAAGCTGACCGACCTGGAAACCAAGCCCTCGGTGTTTGAAACCGGGATTAAAGTGGTTGACCTGCTGACTCCCTATCGCCGGGGCGGCAAAATTGGTCTGTTTGGTGGCGCTGGCGTAGGCAAGACCGTGATCATGATGGAGTTGATCAACAATATTGCGACCCAGCATGGGGGTGTGTCGGTGTTTGGCGGCGTGGGCGAACGGACCCGCGAAGGCAACGACCTCTACAACGAAATGATCGAGTCAGGCGTAATCGACAAAGATAACCCCGCAAACTCGAAGATTGCGCTGGTGTATGGTCAGATGAACGAACCGCCCGGAGCGCGGATGCGCGTGGGCCTATCGGCGCTGACAATGGCAGAATATTTCCGCGATGTGAACAAGCAGGACGTGCTGCTGTTTATCGACAATATCTTCCGGTTTGTGCAGGCGGGTTCTGAAGTATCGGCACTGCTGGGTCGGATGCCCTCTGCGGTGGGCTATCAGCCGACCCTGAGTACCGATGTGGGCGCACTGCAAGAGCGCATCACTTCGACCCGCGAAGGCTCGATCACCTCCATTCAGGCAGTATATGTGCCTGCGGACGACTTGACTGACCCCGCTCCGGCAACTACCTTTGCTCACCTGGATGGAACTACGGTGCTGTCTCGTAGTCTGGCTTCTAAGGGCATTTATCCTGCGGTAGACCCGTTGGATTCTGCTTCGACGATGCTCCAGCCAGACATTGTGGGCGAAGAACATTACAATACGGCTCGTGCGGTGCAAGCGACGCTGCAGCGCTATAAAGAACTTCAGGATATCATTGCAATTCTGGGTCTGGATGAACTATCGGAAGAGGATCGCCTGACGGTAGCTCGTGCCCGCAAGATTGAGAAGTTTCTGTCGCAGCCGTTCTTTGTGGCGGAAGTGTTTACGGGCGCACCCGGCAAGTATGTAACGCTGGATAAGACAATCCAGGGCTTCAAGAAAATTCTGTCAGGTGAGCTAGACGATCTGCCGGAGGGTGCCTTTTATATGGTGGGTGACATCGATGAGGCGATCGCCAAGGGTGAAAAGATGAAGTCTGAAGGCAAATAACTTCTGAACTGCCGGGTATGTGTCATGCACTTTACGCTGGGCATACTCGGCCCTCAGACGGCTCTCTCCCTGTTTCCTTCGACTCGCTTTTGATCTTTTAACTTCAATTCAACGTTATGCCGCTAACTGTTCGAGTCATTGCGCCAGATAAAACGGTCTGGGATTCTCCGGCAGAAGAAGTGATTTTGCCTAGCACTACAGGTCAGCTTGGTGTACTGAGCGGACATGCACCCATGCTAACGGCTCTGGATACGGGTGTAATGCGTGTTCGTGCGAATAAAGACTGGGTGGCGATCGCCCTCATGGGCGGCTTTGCGGAGGTTGATCAGGATGAAGTGACCATTCTGGTTAACGGTGCAGAGCGAGGTGATGCCATCAATCAGGAAGAGGCACGGACTGCCTTCACCGAGGCTCAAGCCAAGCTTAATCAAGTTCAAAGTGGCGGTTCTCGCCAAGAGCAGCTTCGAGCGACTCAGGCTTACAAGCGGGCCCGCGCTCGCTTCCAAGCGTCGGGCGGCATGGTGCAATAGCTCTTGCTTGTTTGACTAAGTTTCATTGAGCTAGACGCGGTAAATTGACCCTGCCTGAGCAGTGTCTGTTTATCGCGTTTTTGATTTCTGATTTTTGCGCCTACTTTTCGGGCCTACTTTTTGCACTCTATCCGTTGACTATCGCTGCCAAGTTGACGATTGACTGACAAAAGCTTACCGGCCTCACCCTAAACCCCTCTCCCGCTCTGGGAGAGAGACTTTAAAAATCAAGCTACTTAAAAATCAAGCTACTTTTCCTCGTCCCCTTCGCCCCCCTTCGGAGAGGGGGTTAGGGGACGAGGAAACTAAGATTTGTCAGTCAACCAGGCTTAGTTGACTGCCTTCTTTATTTTTCGCAGTTTTACTTGTTACAGTTTGTTGCAGCCTATTGATGCGTGTGCGATAGGTGGAAAGGATTGAAGTTGGTGTTGCGATCGTAAAAATCTTCCTGTTCTTCTTGTTTTAGCCAGCCTGTAATTGCGTAGGTGGCGGGTGTAAAGAGAATCTCCACGCCGCACTTGAATAGATAGTTAGACAGGATGAGCGGCCACAGCAGAGCATTGGGCACGACTCCTGTGAAAGCAATCAGCACAAATAGTCCGGTGTCGAGCAGTTGCCCAATGAGCGTAGAGCCGATAGTGCGGAGCCAGAGCCAGCGCCCTGCCGTACGAATTTTGAGCTTCGCCAGCGTAAAAGAGTTGGAAAATTCTCCGGCGATGTAAGCAATCAGACTAGCTGAAACAATGCGTGGCGTTTGACCCAAAATGGTTTCATAGGCTGCTTGGTTGCCCCAGTCAGCAGCGGGTGGCAGTGCCCCCACAATAGCAAGCGTAATCGCCATGACCAAGGCTGACACAAAGCCGAGCCAAATTACTCGGCGCGATCGCCCATAGCCGTAAACCTCAGTCAAAATGTCGCCAAAGATATAACTAAGCGGAAACAGAATCGTGCCTCCATCAAAGGTGAACGGCCCCAGGGTGAGAATCTTGGTAGAAGCAATGTTGGAAATTAGCAACACTGCGACGAATAGCGCAGTAATCGTGTCGAGATGCTTGAATGCACGCATGGAGTCTAGCGATTTGAGATGAGGGGTTGACATGCACAGAAAAGCTGGCATTTCAGGCCGTATGGGGCTGAAGGGCCAGCTTTTCTGAAGAATGCAGAAGGGCGGCGGATATTTTCGGATATTTAAGGGCGATTATTTAAGGGCGATCGCGCTCAATCCGCTTGCTCAATGGAGCTTTCAATAGCCCAGCCTAAATTAGCTTCACAGTTCGCAGGGCATAGTATAGACCAATCGCGCCCCCAAAGGCGATCGCCAGCATCAGCACGTAAGCAACAAATCCCATCGTAACGAGTCTCCTTCACCATCAAACTAGATGTCTCTTTCTTATTGAATCATTGATTCGAGTTTTGAAACTGTTTTAGCTGCTAGGCTTGCCTAGCGGCCACCAAACCCAGACTTTTGCTTTGGCCTATCCTTTGCCTTCTTTTTGGAAGAACTGCGGGTCACATCTTGCAATGCTTCTTCAAATAATGTTTGCAAATGCATCGGCACACTGGCAATTTCTGGCAGGGTAGGTTCTAGAGGTTTACCCATGCTTGCCAAAATATCGTCTAAGTCATCAAGCGTGAACGACAGGCGATTGAGGCAACGCTGCAAGGCATTTGTCAGAGATTGGGGATAGTCTTCTGCCATACAGTGCCAAACATAGGTGCTGACTGCCTCCTCATTCAAATATTTTTGAAGAATCTGGTCTACTGCGGCTGTTGCCCCTTCTGATGTAGATTCAAACAGTTGAGTCAGTCGCGTATAGTCTTTCAAAAAGGCTTGACCCCAACGGGGATGAACAAATACGGTCACCGCTTCAGCCCGCCGTAGATCTTCGGGCAAGCTGATCGGCGGCATCACCATTTTGATGGACTGATTGCTGTTAAGCAAGTGGTTGACCGCTCCACTTTCTTCACCCAATAGCCCTGCCGATTCAGCCACATCTTCCTCAGAAATGCCCGCTTCATTAACCAATTCTTTTAGAGATTTAGACGCATCAATTCCTGCTTCTCCCAGACGGCGCTGAGTCATTTCCTCCTGATAGGCTTTGAGCCGCTTGTTAAGCTCATGACCTGGCAGAGTCACGCGATTTGTGCCAAAAAATTCCACAAAATATTGATGATATCGCTCTACTGAAATCCAGGCTTCTTCTAATAGCTCAGGTGCGTCACCATAGAGTTGATTGGGAAACCAGTTTTTGAAGTTGCCAATGGCAACTGCGAGTTTGGGCTTTCCCAATTTTCCCAGTAGCATCAAGGGGCCGGAGAATGTCCATAAATTTGCTTTGTTGGGCCAGAGTCGAGTCACAATGATCTCGCCGGGACTGAGGCGAGAAAGCTCTTCTAAAGATTGGGATTGATTTGGCGTTACCCAGTAGTATTTTTCGGTGAGCCAATTCATTACTTCGTAGCGATCGAGTGCATCCCACTTTTGCGATGAGTATAAGTACTTAGCACTGCGTTTCAAAGGAAGCCAGAACTTACGCAGAACCGCTATGGGTAGGGTCTAGCCAAGGCAGAGAATAACCCGTACAGTAACACCGTTGCTGAGCACGATCGACCTTCAATGCCCTTTAGCAAACTCGATTATTGCCAATACTTACTGAGCAGTCAGACGAAC
>JBDNCP010000060.1:0-25301 GCA_046719575.1 Cyanobacteriota bacterium | reverse complement strand
TCCCCCGGTGAGCGGCTGGTGATCATCGGCACGACTCAGACGCAGCCTGTGCTGAAGTCGCTGAAACTGCCGCTGAAATTGCAGGGCGATCGCTGGCTAGACGAAACCCAGAAGGCGATCGCCGACGATGTGGGTGTGCTGATGCTAACCACTTCGCCAGACAACAAGAGCCTAGTGCTGGTGGCCACAGGCAACACGCCCGCGGCTGCTAGCAAGGCCGTGCAGTTTTTGCTACAAAGCCGCGATCGCCAGATTGGAACGGGCAGCGTGATTCTGGTGAAAGACCTGGCCGACGTGCCCACGCCCGACCCCCGCGACTGGCCGGGCTATTTGCCAGTTGAAAATTCTTTCCAACTCAAGGATTTGCTCACCCAGGCCAATGAGCCGTTTCAGGACATCACCACCCGTGGTTCCGATGCGCCGCCCATCGAAATCGACTTTCGCGCCCTGCCAGACGATCGCTTTTTGGTCGGCAACGTGCTGAACCTGCGCTTTAGCCACGGGCCGCAGCTCAATCCGCTGACCTCGCTGCTGGAGGTGCAGTTGGATGGGCTGCCGCTGGCAGGACGCAAGCTAGATGCGATTGACGGGATAAGAAACGGGGCCTTCAAAGTAGACTTGCCTGCGGATCAGATCAAGCCTAATTCCAAGCTCCAGATCCGCTTTCGGCTAGACCCCCGCGAACGCCGCTCCTGCAACCGAGCGCTCGATCAGCAGCTATGGGGCACGGTTCACGCCGACACCAGCTTTGACCTGAAGCGCGAAAACATGGCGCGATTGCCAGACCTGAAGCTGCTGCAAGTGGGCTATCCCTTTGCAGCACCGCAAGATCTCTCGCAAACGGCGATCGCCCTGCCAAATGACCCCACCCCCGCAGAACTGCTGCTGCTGCTGGAAGTCAGTGAGCGGCTGGGGCGACTGAGTAAGGCTGAATCCATTAAGCTGAATGTGTATCGCGCGGATCAACTGCCCGCTGAGGTGCAGAAAAGCCTCCATCTGATTGCCATTGGTGAGCGATCGCGCTTCCCGCTGCCCGATGTGTTCCAATCCACGGGCTTTAATTTGGAAACGCTGTTTGAACGCAGACGAGATGGCGCAGCGATTCGCACCCTGCCAGATGTGGAGGGCGTTGCCAAACAAGTGGTATCGCCCTGGAATGGCGATCGCGTTTTGCTGGCGCTGACCGCACAATCCAGCACTGGCATTCAACAACTCCAAGCGCTGTTTGAACAAGATGCGCTGTTTTATCAACTGCGAGAAGACACAGTGCTGATCAGCGCCAATGATGCCACTGTACAAGCCAACGGCCCAGATGCCTACACGCTGGAATTTTTGCAGCAGGCACAGCAGCGCACCACCCTGAGCGAAGCCAACTGGCGCGATCGCCTGATGCAGCGCGTCGGCGGATATTGGCTGTTGCTGATTCCCAGCACGATTTTGATTGCGCTGCTGATGTATGGCGTGGGCCAGGCCTGGCTGAATCGGTATCCCTCTCAAGAAAAGCAGTAGGAGGTATTTATGGTTCGTGCGATCGCCCCTGCTGCAACGCCAGCGTCTAAACAGGCAAGAGAGCCACTTGCCAAACGGATTTTACTGCGTCTGGTGAATGGGATTCCGCTCTTTTTTGAGACGGCATTTCACCGCCATCGCTATGTGTTTTGGGTACTGCTGAGTGCGCTGCTGTGGCTGGCCACGCCCCTGCTCACGGCTCGTCCAGGCATCTGGCAACAGGGCATTTTTGGGTTTTCGCTCGTCTTTTTGGGCAACTGGCTGGTGCGCCTAGAGGAACAGCAAGACGACTCTGTCATCAGCGAACGGCTGCATCTGGTGTTGATTGTCCTGAGTGGACTGACGACACTGCGCTATTTCTACTACCGCACGTTCTACACCCTGTCGCTGGATAGCTGGCTGAATGCAATATTTAGCGTACTGCTGTATGCCGCAGAAATGTACGCGATTCTAACGCTGTTTCTGGCCTATTTTCAGACGCTCCGCATTCGCCAGCGCCAGCCGATTGATCTATCCACCGTGCCCCAAGAGCAGTGGCCGACTGTGGATGTGTATATCCCGACCTACAACGAGGACGTGGAAATCGTGCGAAAAACGGCGATCGCTGCCCTCGCCATCGACTATCCTGCCGACAAAAAGTGCGTCTATGTGCTGGACGACGGCCGCAAGTATCCCGAACGCCGTGCCGAACTACAAGCCATGTGCGATGAGGTGGGTGCGATCATGCTGGTGCGCGACAACAATGACCACGCCAAGGCCGGTAACATCAACACAGCGCTAGAAAAAACCCACGGCGATTTAGTGCTGATTTTGGACTGCGACCACATTCCCGCCCGCTGCTTTCTCAAGGAAACGGTCGGCTTTTTTCTGAAGCCTAAAGTGGCACTGGTGCAAACGCCGCACTGGTTTTATAACCCCGACCCGTTCGAGCGCAATCTGCTGACTCGCGGACAAATTCCCGTCGGCAACGAGCTATTTTACAAAGTGCTGCAAAAAGGGAATGACCACTGGAATGCGGCATTCTTTTGCGGCTCTGCGGCAGTAGTGCGGCGCGAGTATGTTCGGCAAATTGGCGGCATTGCAACCGAAACGGTGACGGAGGATTGCCACACAGCGCTGCGGCTGCATTCGCTGGGCTATCAGTCAATCTATTACGACAAGATTATGGTGGCGGGGCTGGCCCCCGAAAAATTCTCGTCCTATGTGGGGCAGCAGGTCCGCTGGGCACGGGGCATGGCGCAGATTTTGCGGTTAGAAAACCCCTTGTTTAACCGCAAGCTGAAACTCTCGCTAGCGCAGCGATTATGCTATTTCAGCGCCACGTCACACTTTTTCTTTGGCTTTCCGCGACTCATGTACGTGATCGCGCCCATGATTTACCTGCTGCTGGGCATTTCGTCGGTGCGGGGGCTGGGTTTGGAGACGATGGCTTATGCGCTGCCGCACATTCTGTTGTCCATGCAGACCAATCACATTCCTTACAAGCACGTTCGATTCTCTTTCTGGAACGAAGTATATGAATTTGCGATGTCGTTTCAGGCGGGAATTGTGACGCTGTTGGCATTGATCAACCCGAAGCTAGGATCGTTCAACGTGACGGACAAAGGCTTGACCGTGACTGAGCGAAACTTTGATTTCGAGAGCGTTCGCTATCTTGTGTATTTAAGTGCGATCGCCGCTGCATCATTGCTTGCCGTTCCCTTTTGGTTTGTCATCAGTCCACAAGACATACAGGCGGTGCTGATCAATGCACTATGGAATCTGTTTAACCTATTCTTATTGCTGGCAGCGTGTTTAGTCGCATTTGAACAGCCCCAGTTGCGAGATGCCCATCGGTTGCCTCGGCAAATTCCCGCCATCATTCACAGCGACGATCAGCAGTGGACCGCGACCACACAAAACGTAAGCGAATCAGGGGCGCTACTGCTGCTGGATGAATGGCCAAATGTCCCCGATGAAATCCGGGTCGAACTGATTGGAGACTACGGCGCACGGGTGCTGCTAGATGCCAAAATCATTCGCGCTAAGGCAACCAGCAGCTTACAAGTAGAAATTGCGGTGCAGTTTGTCAACCTCAGCCGCACTCAAGCCGATGATTTGGTTCTTGTGCTTTATTCTGATGTGAAAGAATGGTATTCCCAGAAGCGCGAGCAGCGAGATAATCCGGTGGACTCTTTTAAGTTCATCGCTGCCAGCATTGGGCGCGTCTTCCGCGAGTTTCGCCCAGAATCTAGCGTGGCTGTCCGAAAACAGGTGCAGGCTGAGTCTTATCTATTTTGGGAAGGCTGGGGCGACGTTTCGTATCCGGCCACTCTAACCGAGATGGGAATGCAGAATCTGCGGCTAGAGATAGAGACAATAGACACTGAGGCAGTTGAGGAGTTGCGAACCATCCAACCGCTGCTCAGCCTGCTGGTATTGCGCCAGCCAGAAGACCCAGAACCGCAAAGCCTAGTGGCACAGGTCGTGCAGGTGGAGGTGCTAGCTGGATTGAGCGATCGCGCCATCCTGGAACTCAGCTTTCCGCCCGAACTCGATCGTCAACAAAAAGACAAGATTCGCCGCCTGCTGCGATCGCTCAATTGAGCTTTTGGGTCATCTTCAGCGGTTTGGACATATCGTAAATGTTGCAGGTTATACATCTGGGCGATCGCAACTTGAGAAGGGCGGATAGGAAAGACATCCCAGTTTTTGCTAGAAAACGCATTTAACCTACTTGAAATCGCCCAATGATTTAGCATTCAATCCATTCAGAAGCATATCCGGAATGTTTTTACGAAGCTTACATCAATGCAAGATGAATCAAGAGAGTTTGACCAAAAACTACTCTTTTTATTTACCAGTCCATCTTTATTCAAGATTTGCAAAACTCACTTATTAGTCTGTTAATCTAGTGACATGCATCAGCCACATTGCTGAAGTGATTCAGTCTTTAGAGGGCTTTCCTGAAGCATCTACCACCCCTTCTACCACTATTGCCCCTGCATCTTTACCAGCAGTTCAAGACATTTAAGCTTTCCTTGAACCAGCGAATCTAGTTCGCTTTTGAAGGTTCAAGTATTCAGGGCTAAACCGTCATCTCTCCTCCAGTAGTCCAAAGCTCTGGATACTGAAACAAGCCTAAAAAGCCAATTCAGTAACGAGATTGGGCGATCGCCCTCATGGTTTCTACAGGTTGCATCGCATCACCCAAGATAGGGTACTCGCGGGTTGACCGACAAATCTTTTTGCCTAGGCTAGTTTGAGCAACGTCAAACCCAAGGCCAGCTTAGATTCGGTTGGGTTACGCTGACGCTAACCTAACTCACGCGCGGATTAAGATGCAGGAGTTTTGTCCGTCAATCAGCACCCAAGGTGGGGCACTCGTTAGATTCGTCTCGATTACGAATCATGCTGCGGAACCTCCCGTAAAGGCTGTCAATCATTGAAGTAAGGTCGAGTAGTGACTCATGAATACCACCTCAATTGCAGGCTATCGATTTCCTCAAAAGTTATACCCACTCAATCTTTTGGCCCAGCTTAAAAGTCGAAAAACGACTGGCTGCTTGCGCGTGACCGATGGTTCTACGGCCTGGTTCATCTATCTTGAAGAGGGTGACTTGGTATACGCCTCTAGCTCGATCGATCCCTTTGGGCGGCTAGATCGGCACCTCAGCAAAGTCAGCCGTCACCTTCCTGGCCTGGTTAGCGCAGTGCGAGTGCAACTGCGGCTCCTATTTGAGAATCGCCCCATCGATCAATCCGAATTCGTGCCAGATTATCAGGCAATCTGCTGGCTAGTCGATCAAAATCACCTGATAGGTGAACATATCTTTAATTTGATTGATAGTCTAGCAAAGGAAGTGATTGAGGGATTTTTGCTGGTCAACGCAGGCAGTTATGAGCTGTTTGAAAAAGAGCGATTTTCAGAGTGGAGGACTTTCTGCAAAATCGATCTGCGAAATTTGGTGGAATATTGTCAGCAGCATGTGGCACATCAGAAACCCCAAATGACGATCGCCCAGTCTCCTGTTTCCAAAACTATTCCCATCGAGCGGGGGCGATCGCGCATCCCCTTTTCAACGCTTGAACAAACAGCAGAAGCGCCCACTACTACGGCATCAATCTCTCCCTTTTCTCCTGCTGCGACAAAGCTTTCCAAGGATCACTACACGGTCGTTTGCATCGATGATAGCCAAACTGTCTTGCGCTCTATTCAGACTTTCCTGGATGATGCCATCTTTTCAGTCGTAATGATTAACGATCCAGTCAAGGCACTCATGCAAATTGTGCGGAGCAAACCGGATCTAGTCCTGCTAGATGTCACCATGCCCAATCTCGATGGCTACGAGCTGTGTTCCCTATTGCGGCGGCATCCCAGCTTCAAAAATGTTCCTGTTGTGATGGTGACTGGAAATACCGGCCTCATCGATCGCGCCAAAGCAAAGCTCGTAGGAGCCTCCAGCTATCTCACCAAACCATTTAATCAGTCTGACCTGCTCAAAGTGGTTTTCAAACATTTGAGCTAGCGATCGCCCATCTTAGTCCCGAATCTAAATATGACGCATTTCTAGCCAATTGTTTGAGGGAATAAAACCATGAGCATCACATTAATGAAGACGATTCTGGTCGTAGAGGATACGCCTTCAGAAATGAAGCTGATCAGCTATTACCTCCAGGAGAGCGGGTACAGCGTGATTAACGCGGTGAGTGCGAAAGAAGCCCTGGAGCGAATCCTCGAAAAAAAACCCGACATCATTATTACAGATGTTGTAATGCCGGAGATGAGTGGGTTTGAACTCTGTCGCAATCTTAAAAAGCATCCTGAAACTGAAAAGGTTCCCGTAATCATTTGCACTTCCAAGAATCAGGAAATCGATCGATTGTGGGCGATGCGACAGGGTGCAAATGCTTACCTGACCAAGCCATTTACTCGCGAAGAACTGCTAAAAGTTGTGCAATCCACCATGGCCGAGTAGGGATATGAACTCATCTGCACTAACGGTCGCAAATCATCGATTGCAAAAGAACCTGGGTAGCCCCTATCTCAGGGTTGAGTTTGGTGGGCAGCAGGTTTCTGCCGCCCTGCCGATGGAGTTTGTACAGGAGGTGTTGGTGCTGCCCCTGCGACAACTGACTCCTATGCCCAACAAGCCTGCCTGTCTGCTGGGGCTAACCAACCGTCGCAGCCGTGTACTCTGGGTAGTAGACCTGGCGCAACTGTTGGGGTTGGGACAGTTGTCCGCCAGCGGGCAGCAGTACAGCGTAGTTATTTTGCAGGTTGGGGCAGTGCCGCTGGGATTGGCGGTGCATCAAGTCAATGGCATTACCTGGATTCAGCCCGATGAGGTGCAGGCTGCACCCGGAAATCTTGCGCCCGGATTGCTTCCCTATGTTGCGGGCTGTTGGGTCAAGGCACAAGAGGTGGTGCTGCTGCTGGAAGGGCGGGCGATCGCCCATTCTCCGGCACTGCACGCTGAATGATGCCACCCTGCATCTATCACGGCCAACGGCCATAACGGTTGAGCAATCGTCATGAACTGTTCGCCTCTGCATGGTGAATCATCGCTGCATACTTCTGAGTTGATTCTGTAAGTAGATTGATTCTTTAAGTGAAAAAACACTGCTTAAGGCAGTGTGGTTAGCATTCGTGCATCCTTCCGTTGTGTTTCAACATAGCCTGCGATTATCCAATCGCAGATTATTCCTATACTGCTCATCCCTCTGTCTCTGAAAGGATTTGGATCATGGTCAATCGTGCTGATATGGCGAGAGAGTTTGACAATCAGGAACAGTCGCAAGCAACACCCCCCATAGCCTCATCTGAAGGGTCACTCAGCAATCTCCCAAACGAAAAGTCAAATAGATCTGACGCATTCGTATTTGCAGATCCACAATCATCGCGATTGCATTCGCAGATCTCTACGAATGGATCACATCGGCTATCGGTGGGTAGCCGAAAATCCTTGGGAATTCGTACCAAGACGACGCTTTATGCGATCGCCCTGGGCACACTGCCGCTGCTGATAACCAGCGGTCTGATCTACAGCAATGCCAAACATTCTCTTCGTCAGCAGATTGTCACAGCCCATGAGCAAGCTGCCAAAGACTTGGCCAGTCGCCTCAGCCAGTTTCTTATCGAGCGATATGGCGATGTGCAGCGGATTGCTAGCTTACCTGTATTGAGCAATGCTCAGGTGCGATCTGCAACGCCCCCCGCCGCTCAGCAGGCCCTCCTAAAGCAAGCGCTGGCAGCTTATCGAGTGTATGACAATATCGCTGTCTTTTCTGTAAACGGTAGTCCAATTTTGCAAACGGGACAGGCAACGTTGCCCAATCTAAAGAACGATCCGACCTTCCGCCAGACGCTCGACACTGCACAGCCCCAGATCACCCAACCCCAGGAGGGTAGCGATGGCAAAACCCGCATTTATCTCATGGCTCCAGTCATGGATGATGTCTCGCAAGCGGTGACGGGCGTGGTTCGGGTCAGTCTGCCTACCAGCGTGTTGGAAACGGTTCTCCAGAGTGGGAGTAGCGACAGCGCACAATATCAGGTCGTCAGTCCAGAGGGTAAGTTTTTCATTGCTGCGGAAGAGGAACGGTTGGGGCAGCACGTTGCAACCAATTTCCCGACGTTGGAGTGGTCAAACAATCGCCAAACTATCCACACTGTCGTAGGCACGGACGCAATCGATCAGCAAAAGCGCCTAATTAGCTATACGCCTGTGCCAGCGCGAGAAGGGCTACCCAGCTTGCAGTGGGGACTGGTGCTGAGTACGGATGCTTCAACTGCCCTATCGCCAGAGCGATCGCTGCTACTGCAATTTTTGGTGGGTGGTGGGCTGGCGGCCCTGCTGGCAGGGGCGATCGCCGCTTGGTTGGGCAACCGGGCCACGCGATCGCTCTTGAAAACCGCGAAAGTGCTGCAAGAGATTACCGATGGCAATCTCAACACGCGGCTAGCGGTGGAAGGGGGCGACGAAATTGCTACGGTGGGTGCGATCATCAACCAGATGACGGAGCAAATGCAAACACTCCAGGCAGAAAAAGAAGCCAATGCCAAGCGCAACCGACTGGTGGCCGATCTCACCTCTAGCATTCGCCAAACGCTGGATTTTGACACCATTTTGCGGACCTCAGTAGAAGGCGTGCGCCAGGTGCTAGAGGTCGATCGCACGGTCATTTATCGCTTCAATCCCGATTTCAAGAGCGGCGAGATTACGGCTGAGTCAGTGCGGGAGGGCTATACGCGGGCGATTGGGCAGACCATCCACGATCCACTCATGCCCGACTCGGTGGCACGATATAAAACCGGGCGCGTGACGATGGTCGAGAACCTTTCCACCGCCACGCTTTCAAGCTGTCACTGCGAAATCTTAGAACGACTAGAAGTGCAGGCTAATATCGTTGCGCCCATCTTGGTCGGCGATGAGCTAATTGGGCTACTCTGCGCTCACCAATGCTCTGGCCCCCGCTATTGGGATGACAGCGATATTGAACTCATTAAACAGCTTTCAACCCAGATTGGGTTTGCGCTCAGCCAAGCTGCACTGCTCAAACAGCAAAGCGATGCAGCAATGCGCGAACGGCAGCGGGCAGCGATTGTGTCTCGAATGCGCGAATTTTTGGATGAAGCGTCGGTGCTGCAAGTGGCAGTGCGAGAAACCCGAACCGCCTTAATGAGCGATCGCGTCTTGGTCTATATGTTTGACGAAGCCTGGTCTGGGAAAATTATTGCCGAATCAGTTGACCCCTTGTTTCCCAAAGCGCTCGGCGCAACCATCACCGATCCTTGCTTTGCCGATGGATACATCGAGAAATATCGACAAGGACGAGTCCATGCAACCAATAACATTCTGGAAGCAGGTCTAACAGAATGCCATTTGTCACAGCTCAAGCCCTTTGAAGTGAAAGCAAATCTTGTTGCGCCAATCTTAATTGGTGACAGTCTCAAAGGATTGTTTGTGGCACATCAGTGTGCAAGACCGCGCGAATGGACAGAGTTGGATATTAACTTTTTTGGGCAAATCGCGACGCAGCTTGGATTTGCATTGGAGCAGGCAAAGCTATTTACCGAAAAAGAGCAAGCGAGAGCGCAAGCGGAGGCCGCTTCGGAGATTGTGGCTCGGATGCGTGAATCGCTGGATGAGGAATCGATTTTGCAAGTGGCGGTGAAAGAAACGCGAAAGTCCTTAGAGAGCGATCGCGTCTTGGTCTATATGTTTGATGAAACTTGGTCAGGCACAATCATCGCTGAATCTGTCGATTCGCGGTTTCCCAAGGCACTCGGCGCAACCATTACCGATCCTTGCTTTGCCAATGGATACATTGAGAAATACAAGCAGGGTCGAATTCAGGCAACAAACAACATTCTGAGCGCAGGGCTAACCGACTGCCACCTGGCGCAGCTTAAACCGTTTGAGGTCAAAGCAAATCTAGTGGCCCCCATTTTGGTGAATGATCAGCTCAAGGGGCTATTTGTCGCACACCAATGCTCAGAACCGCGCATCTGGACAGAGCTAGACAAAAACTTCTTTGGACAAATTGCCACTCAGCTTGGATTTGCACTGGAGCAAGCAAAGCTGTTTACCGAAAAGGAGCAGGCCCGCTTGATGGCAGAGTCCGCCTCGCAAGAAGAAAACCGCCTACGGTCTGCCTTGCAGATGGAACTGATATCGCTGCTGGATGAGGTAGAGGGCGCGGCGCGGGGCGACCTGACGGTGCGAGCCGACATCACCGCAGGCGAAATCGGCACCGTCGCGGACTTTTTCAACTCGATTATCGAAAATCTGCGGCAGATTGTGACCCAGGTGAAACAGTCTGCGACGCAGGTAAATGAGGCGTTGGGCGAAAACGAAGGAGCCATGCGCCATCTGGCAGAGGAGGCGCTGCGTCAGGCAGAGGAAACGACGCGCACTCTGGATTCTGTAGAAGACATGACGAAATCAATCCAGGCGGTGGCAACTAGCGCTCAGCAGGCGGCGATGGTGGCTCACCAGGCCTCGACGACTGCGGAGATGGGTGGCGAGGCGATCGCCCGCACGGTGCAAAACATCCTGAACCTGCGCGAAACCGTGGGAGAAACCGCTAAGAAGGTGAAGCGCCTGGGCGAGTCGTCACAGCAGATTTCCAAGGTGGTGTCGCTGATTAACCAAATCGCTATGCAAACGAACTTACTCGCCATCAATGCAGGCATCGAGGCTGCCCGCGCAGGCGAAGAGGGACAGGGCTTTGCAGTGGTGGCCGAAGAAGTCGGTGAGCTAGCGGCCCGCTCGGCAGCCGCAACGCAGGAAATCGAGAAAATTGTGGAAAACATCCAGCGTGAAACCGCGCAAGTGGTAGATGCAATGGAACAGAGTACGGCACAGGTCGTGGAAGGGACGCATCTAGTAGAAGATGCAAAATCTAGCCTGCATCAAATCCTGGAAGTGTCCCGTCAGATTGATGAACTAGTGCAATCTATTTCTCACGAGACTGTATCGCAGGTAGCCATCTCTGAGTCTGTATCAACGCTCATGAAGCAGATTGCAGAAGTCTCAGAAAAAACCTCCCATGCATCTCTGCAAGTGTCTGCATCTATGCGACAAACGGTGGCGATCGCCCAACAGCTCCAGGAATCCGTTGGCGCATTCAAAATTGCCAAGGAGTAGAACGTTGCCACGCATAAATATGCGATAAATTTTGACACGAATTTGCGAATTCTAAGTCCAAGCTGATCCCCCTAAATCCCCCTTAATAAGGGGGACTTCCGAGACAGTATCTCCCTTATTAAGGGGGACTTCTAAGCCAGTCTCTCCCTTAATAAGGGGGACTTCCGAACTATCATTACGAGCAAAATCCATGTCACAAGACAAGGAATTGGAAATTAAGCGACAGTTTCTCGACGAAGCCGAGGAATATGTACAAACCATTGAGGAAGTGGTTTTAGGGCTGTCGAACAGCCGCATTGAGGCACACAAGATTAATGGGGCACTGCGGGCGGCGCACTCGGTCAAAGGAGGTGCGGGCATGATGGGCTACCAGTTGCTCAATGATTTGTCTCACCGCCTAGAAGATTCCTTCAAAGTGCTAAAGGTGCAAAAACAGTCGCTAGAAGTAGATGCAGATTTGGAGCATTTACTGCTGGCGGGTGTGGACTGTTTGCGACATGTCATTCGCTGCGATCGCCAACAATTACCCATCGAGTCTGACTGGCTACATACCGTCGCCCAGCCCGTATTTGAACAACTGCATAACCGACTGGGCGAGCCACAGGCAGAAGATGCCAATTCCGTGCTGTCGCCTGAAGATGGGCAGGACATTCTGCCGATGCTGTTTGAAACGGAGGTCGAGGACTGTTTGCAGCGGCTAGAAACCGTGCTGGCGACTGGCGACTCGGACGCTCTGCGAGCCGCATTGGGACAGTTGGCACAGGAATTGGGCGGACTGGGCGAAATGCTGCAACTGGAACCGTTTACGCAGCTTTGTCTGTCGGTAGCGGGCTTTGCGGAAGTTGCGCCCGATGTGAGCATGGTGGCAGCGGAGGCGCTGAAGGCGTGGCGGCGATCGCAGGCGCTGGTTCTCACACAGCAGCTCGATCTGTTGCCCAGGGCGATCGCCATTGAGGGGATTGAGCTACCGGATGTGCCCAGCCGACTCGACTCAATTTCAGAGTCCTCGCAAAGCCTGTTCTCACCCGATGAGATTGATGAATCACCATTTGATTCATCAGAGTATTCCGAGTTGCCTGATCTTTCGGATGAGCCAACAGTTCCGCTTGCCGTTTCAATCCAGGCGCAAGCGCCGAACGCCCAGGCTAACGAAATCAGCGTATTGGCTGGACAGTCCGCTGCTGCGGAGCCAGAGGAGGCTGAACTGGACACAACCGTTCGTGTATCTACGCGCCAACTGAACCAACTCAGCGACCTGTTTGGCGAACTCACCATCGACCGCAATGCACTGACTCTTTATCTCACTCGACTCCGCAATTTGACGAAGTTGCTCAGCCATCGCGTGCAGGTGTTAGAACAATCCAATTCGGAACTGCGGACGGCCTATGATCGCCTTTTGGTCAACGGTGGGCGATCGCCCCATCATGCCAAACTACTGCCCGCCAGCCTCAGCAGCCCGTCCCAGCCATTTGCCAGCATTGAATCGAGCTTTGCTGAATCGAGCTTTGGTGTGTCTACTACTCAGGGGTTTGACGCGCTAGAGCTAGATCGCTACGACGAGCTACATCTACTGGCGCAGGACGTGCAGGACACAATCGTCCAGGTGCAGGAAGTCACCAGCGACATTGACCTTAGCCTAGAAGAAGTAGAACAGACAGCGCGGGCGCTCAACAAAACAGCAAACCAACTCCAGTCGCGCCTGACGCAAGTGCGAATGCGGCCACTGTCCGACATTGTGGATCGCTTTCCTCGCGCCCTACGCGACTTGTGTTTGCAGCATGGAAAGCGGGTGCGGCTAGAGATCAACGGGGCAAATACCTTGATCGATCGCAACATTCTGGAAGCCCTAAACGATCCGCTCATGCACCTACTGCGGAACGCGTTTGATCATGGCATTGAAGACCCAGAAACCCGTAAGTCGCAGGGTAAACCGGAGGAAGGAACGATCCAAATTCAAGCCTTTCATCGCGGCAATCGCACAATCATTACTGTAAAAGATGATGGTAATGGGATTCCGATTGAAAAGATTCGCGCAAAGGCGATCGCCATCGGGCTAGATCCAGTCTTGCTCAGTGCAGCCAGCGATGAGGAATTAGTCTCGTTGATTTTTGAGCCTGGATTTAGCACCACAGATCAGGTCACGTCCCTGTCGGGGCGGGGTGTCGGCATGGACGTAGTGCGGGACAGCCTAAAGCAGGTGCGGGGTGATATCAAAGTCTCGACCCAGGCAGGACAGGGCACCACCTTCACGCTGTCGGTGCCGTTCACGATGTCGGTCGTGCGCGTGCTGATTGTCGAGAGCAATGGCATGTTATTAGCTATTCCAAGTGATGGAATTGGCGAGATGTTGGCGCTTGATCCCGCACATGTCATTCGGACGGGGGGCAGTGATATGCTCAGCGTGCAGGGCAGCATCATTCCGTTGATTGTTCTCTCGCGCTGGCTGAGATTTCGAGGCGTTCGCTATCCCTATCGCCTGGAAACGCCGCCCAGCATTAACGCGCCAACAGTGCTGCTGGTAGAACATAACAGCCAGGTTGTGGGCGTTCAGATCGATGCCTGCTGGGGCGAGCAGGAAACTGCCGTGCGCCGGGTCAACGGCACAATCGCCCTGCCGCCAGGCTTTAGCAATTGCACGATTCTAGGCGACGGACGGGTAGTGCCGCTGGTCAATTTGTCAGAAATGCTGCATTGGGTCGCCAGTGCAGAAGCGGCGATCGCCTCTAGCAGCCACATACCGACGGAAGACATTGGCTTTGCAGCAGAACTGCCAGGCGATCGCCCGCTGGACGAAGCGCAACCCACCATCCTGGTGATCGACGATTCGATCAACGTCCGCCGATTTTTGGCGCTGACACTAGAGAAAGCAGGCTATCGGGTCGAGCAGGCAAAAGATGGACAAGAAGCAGTCGAAAAGCTGCGGGACGGGCTTCAAGTCAATGCGGTCGTGTGCGATATCGAGATGCCGCGCTTAGACGGCTATGGCTTTTTGGCAAAGGTGAAATCTGACCCCCAGTTCGAGCATCTGCCCGTCACCATGCTCACGTCGCGCACCAGTGCCAAGCATCGACAACTGGCGCTCAGCCTGGGGGCGATCGCCTATTTCTCGAAACCTTACAACGAGCAAACCCTCCTTACCACGCTAGCCCAACACATTCATGGTCCTTCCCAACTCTCTACGAGCGCTGCGCGCTAAGCCCGTTGAGTCCACTCGTCAACTGCTGATTTTTCCGCTGCGGCAGGAACAGTTTGCCCTGCCCCTAGCCGTTGTGCATAAGGTGATCCGGATCGATCACCTCTATGCCCAGCAAGATGGAGCCGAAACGGCGATCGCCCTCGATCATGACGCACATATTCCTGTGTTAGACATCCAGCAGCGCATCTTTGCAAACGCACTAACCCCCGATAAATGTTTAGAAACTGATCCGCAGATCCATAGCCAGACGATCATCGGCAATCATACAGCCAGTCGGAAGCCTGACAACTTTTCGGCTTCCCAATACCTAATCCTGGTTTATAGCCTGCAAGGAGATGTCATCGGGCTGCGGATTGAGCAACCACCCACCCTCCAGCGATTTCCGGAGACTGCTTTCAAGCCGCTGTCTACCCTTTACCAGCAAGAAGGCGGGATTCGCTGCGTCAGTGGATTGATCCTGCCTAAGGTCGATGGCCCGCCGATTTTTCTGCTCAATCTGGCGCAGGTCTTGCAGCCACCGTCAGCGCTGCTGGGCGCTGGGTCTTAGAGCGTGAGACTGTGCAAGCTCTATCATCCTGCAATGAACCTGCAATAATCCTGCAATAATCCTGCAATAATCCTTTATTCTTGTGGATTAAGCCCCGTCCACAGGCACTTCGGTTTGCTGCATGACAGCGCTCCGCACTCGTTTCTAGATAGGTTTGGACAGGGTTTAAAGATACGCTCTTTTAGAGACCTATGCTAAGACCTATCTTGCTGGCGCTGTTTTCGGCAGTATTTGGCGTGTTGCTCTGCTTTGGGGGCTACCGCTTTTTCATGGTAATGCTGCCCGTCTGGTCGTTTTTTGCAGGGCTGTGGCTGGGGGCAAAGGCGGTGTTTTTGCTGCTGGGCGGCGGCTTTTTGGCAACGACAACCGGGCTAACCGTTGGGCTAGTGCTGGGCGTTTTGCTGGCGATTTTTTGTTGGCAATTTTATGAATTGGGCGTGGCACTGATGGGCGCAGCCACAGGCGCGCTGTTTGGATCGAGCGTCATGGCGATTCTCGGCTTTCAGCAGGGGACGCTGCCTGCGTTGGTGGCAATCGGGGCTGGGCTAGTGCTGGGGGTATTGACCTACGTGCGAAACTGGCAGAAGTACATCGTCATGCTGCTGTCGGCTCAGGGTGGCGCAAATGCGCTGGTGCTATCGCTGCTGCTGCTGAATGGGCGCGTTTCGATTGAGGACTTGAAAACCGCAGGCAACACGCTGCTGCCCATTTTCCGGGATTCGTGGTTTTGGCTACTGTTGTGGACAGGTCTGGCGATCGCCGGATTTCTCTATCAACTGCGGCGCTATCGCAGCGTGGAGTTTGCAAAGCAAGAATTCGTTCGCTTTTGGATGTAGGAGGCTGGTTCAAGCGTGTTCGCTGGAAGTGCAAAAGCCAGTCCTCAAGTCAGGTGTTCAGGGTTCATCTCACTCTGCAAAACTGGATTGCAAAATTCGATTGCAAAACTCGATTAAAACTGATTAAAACCGATTAAAACTCCACCTTCTAGATACGTACTGAAACTATGTTCTTTTACGATCCGACCTATTTGCTCTGGGTGATGCTGCCCACCATGCTGATTTCTATGCTGGTGCAGGGCCGCCTCAAAAGCGCCTTTGCCAAGTGGAGCCAGGTGCCCAACAGCGAACGCTATACCGGGATGCAGGTTGCTCAGACCATTTTTAATCGCACATCGCTGAAGTCGATTCCTCTAGAGCCGACGCGCGGCTCCCTGACCGACCACTATGACCCGCGAACCAATGTGGTGCGGCTCTCGGAACCTGTCTGCGCTCAGCCCTCTGTCGCCTCGATGGCGATCGCCGCCCATGAGCTAGGGCATGTGCAGCAATACCAGACAGGCTCGCCGATGATTGCTGCTCGCAGTTTCCTGCTGCCTGCGCTGCAATTTACCCCAACGATTTCCTACATGGCCTTCTTTCTGGGCTTTATGTTTGGCATGGTAGGGCTAATGTGGATTGGGGTTCTCATGTTTGGGCTAATGGTGGTCTTTTCTCTGCTGACAGTGCCTATTGAAATCGATGCCAGCCGCCGGGGGCTAAAGCTGCTAGAGGATGCAGGACTGCTGGATACGCCAGAGGAGCGCCAAGGAGCCAGGCAAATGCTCGGTGCCGCAGGCTGGACCTACATCGCGGCTGCGGCCACCTCCCTCATGCAGTTGCTCTATTACGTCAGCCTGACCCAGCGTAGCCGCCGCCGCTACTAGGCAATCCTCGACTGCCCATGCCCGACGCGCCCCGCAACCTGACCAACGAACTCGCCAAAGAGCGCAACCGAGCCGCCGCCGAACGGACTCTGCTGGCGTGGATTCGCACCTCGCTCTCGCTGATTGGCTTTGGTTTTGGCATCGACCAAATTGTGACGGCAATTCAGCGAACTCGCAGGCTCGACGATCTAGAGACGATGTATCTGGCGAGAATCACTGGACTCGCGTTTATCGCGGTCGGGCTATACGCCGTGCTGTCGGCAGCGATTGAGCATCGGCGGGAATTGCGGCGCATTCAGCGCGACGACTATCTCTACACGCCGCGACGGTCTAATGCGCTGGCGGTGGCGATCGCCCTCATGGTCATTGGCGTATTCGCGTTCCTGGGAATTGTCATCAGCACCCTCAACTAGCCAGCCAGTCGGCCGCTCTACTGGCTGTGGCGACTTCCCAAGGGCCCACCCAAAAATCTGCAAAAATTAGCGACCGAGGTTGACAAATAGTGACCTCTCACACACAATAGTAATTGCGCTTTTTTGAAGCGTGTTTCGCGGGTATAGCTCAGTGGTAGAGCGTCACCTTGCCAAGGTGAATGTCGCGCGTTCGAATCGCGTTACCCGCTTTGATTTTGACGAGGTTTCGACTGTCTTTTAGTTGCTTTCCAATGGCACTGAATGAGTCTTTGGGCTAGCGCTTGTCTGTTTTCCGAATGCCGACTTTTAGGCGATTATTTTCGGGCGATTATTTTCAGGTGCTTCGGGAAATAGGATTTTATTCTGTCTGCTTTTCCCAGGATTGTAGGTTTTATTCAAGCTTAAGCGAATTTTCCACTGATCTCTCAGCTTGTCCCTGTAGGATGAGTCTAGAGAGTCTTGCCAGTGCTGCTCCCAACGGGCTTTACAGCTTGGGAAGCGGGCGATCGCGCTCATGTTTTTAGGTCGCTGACTCCCATAAACGGGAATGTTAGAATCGGGCTGAAACTGAGCGCTGATGGCTACTGTTCGATGGCCACTGTTCTCGGAAGAAATCCTGGACAAGCATCTGGGTTTATACCTGGAGTCCGATTGGGTCATGCCCAGACAAACTCCTCTGGCGGGGGTTGGATTACAGGTTGTTTGACGGTAATAAATGAATAATGCTCTGTGAATATCTGTCACAGAATAATCTGTCACAGAATATCTGTCACACATATTCAATAAGGGTTTGACGCGCGTTGATCTGTGGCTTCACAGAGTGGGCGATCGCTCCCAAACGCTTTCCCAGTCTCTTTTGGCTTACCTCTGGCTTACCTGTGGTTAATCCCACCCGCGCTAGACCTTGCACCACTTGCCTCACACTCACCGCTGCTCTGCTTGTGCAAACTCAGAAACCCCACAAAATCGACCTGAACGGCGACTACCCCTGTCCCTGTCGTCGTCGGGGCAAACTGACGCCCATCGCCCTGACAGATGCCTTTGGCTGCAACCGATGTCAGCAAATTTTCGTTGTGCAAGACAGCGGACATACTATTGAACAGCTTTCAACCAACTATCCCTATAAGCGGGCATGGCGCTGGAATGGGCATCAGTGGGTTGTGGTAAACCCGTCGCTGGGAAAGGGCTATGTGCCACTGACGCTGCTGTTTATGTTCGCGCTAGTATTTTTGCTGCTGCTGACGACCCTGAGTGCGCCCGCGGGTTCTCAGGTTGCGTTTCGAGTGGTGGCAGCATTGGTGCTGTTGGTGATGCTGGCGTTTATGCTATGGCTAGCCTGTCGGCGTTAGTCCGCCCGAAAAGTCAGTTCTGGTAGCCAATTTAGGACGACGAGTCAAGCCATGGGCGATCTCACTGACCACTGAGAAGCCCATGAGGTTGTGTTAATGACCTGGCATTTCTGAATCGAGATTGCGTTGATGGCTCCGATGCAACACCGTCGCATGTCATCATGAGCAAAAATATCACGAGGCTGGAATATCACGAGATAGAGCGATCGCGCCGTGCTATCGCAACATGCTATTGTGTCACTCCCTCAAAGCTTTACAGCCATGAGCTTTACAGGCAAGAGCCTTACAGGTTAAAGCTGTATTAATGCAATAGATTATCAAGTTGATACTGGTACAGGGAATTGCGGAATGCAGTACTGAATGCAGTGCTGAATGCAGTGAACGACAGCGTTTTTCATAGTTTATAACCGTGTTTTTTAACAGTCAGGATTCTTTGGATTCCCCAGCCGATTTGCTGACCACGCTTCATCGGGCTTATGCGGCGGCGGGGCATTTGGCTGCGCTGAAAGGGGGCGATCGCAGTCGGGCGCTCCAGGTGATGGCCGAGGTGCTAAAAGACCAGCAGGATGACATCCTCGAAGCCAACACGCTGGATCTGGAAGCCAGTCGAGAAATGGCCGTGCCCGATCTGGTGCTGGAATGGCTAAAGCTGACCCCAGAGCGGATCGAGGCGGTGGTTAAAATGTTGCAGCGGCTCTCGGAACTAGCCGACCCGACGCAGCAAATGCTGACGATTCCCTATTCCCTCAGCCATTCTCAGTCCTATTGCCAGCTCATGCCGCTGGGGGTGATTGCGCTGGTGTATGAGGCGTTTCCCGAACTGGGGGCGATCGCCGCTGGGCTATGCATTCGCACGGGCAACAGCATCATCCTGCGGGGCAGCAGCGAGGCCAGCAATTCCAACCAGGCGATCGCCAGCACCCTGAAACTGGCGCTCCAGGAGGCAGGCTTGCCGACCGATGCCCTCGGCTGGATTCCCACCGACCAAGGCGACTCCATCCGCGAACTGGTGACGCAAGATGCCTACGTCAATCTGGTGATTCCCTACGGCCGCGTCAGCCTGGTGAACCAGGTCATCCGACAGGCCACAGTGCCCGTGCTAAAAACGGCGATCGGCAACTGCTATCTTTACTGGTCGCCCTCCGGCAGCCTGGATCTGGCGCGGAGCATGATTCTCGACAGCCACCAGAGCGAACCCGATCCAGTCAACGCCATCGAGAAAGTGCTAGTCAGCACCCACCAAGACCCCAATACGCTGCAAGCGCTCTGGCGTAGCTTGCGCGAGAAGGGCTTTCGGCTGCGGGGCGATGCAGGGCTGGTGGCAGAATTTCCCGACCTGGCGCTGGCTGGAGACGACGAGTGGTCGCGTCCCTACCTAGACAACACCATCGCCTTTTGTGCTGTCAGCGGTCTAGAAGAGGCGATCGCCTTTATGAATCGCCACAGCAGCGGCCACGCCGACTGCCTGGTGACAGAATCCTACCAGGAGAGCCACCAGTTTGCCCTGCACATCAACAGCGCCACCACCTATATCAACGCCTCCCCCCGCTTTTATCGCAATCCCAAGCAAGGCAGCCCCATCGCCCTCGGAATGTCGAACCAGAAGGGACATCGGCGCGGGCTGATTACGCTGGAAACGCTGACTACGCTGAAGTACGTGGTGCAGGGGAGCGGGTGAGAACGAAGAACGAAGAACGAAGAACGAAGAACGAAGAACGAAGAACGAAGAACGAAGAACGAAGAACGAAGAACGAAGCGGGAAGAACGAAGAGGGAAGATCGAAGAGGTCTGGTTTTCGTTTTTCGTTCTTCGTTCTTCTTTTTTCTCATTCCCACCTCTCGCCCCCTCACCTCACCACCTGCCTCAGCGTCTCCACAAACCCCGGATAGGAAACCGCAGCGGCTTCGGCGCGGTGGATTGTGGTGGGGCCGGTGGCGCGGAGGGCGGCGATCGCCAGGCTCATAGCAATGCGGTGGTCGGTGTGGCTATCGACTTCGGCTCCGTGGAGCGGGGAGCCGCCCGTGATTTCTAGCCCGTCGGGGCGCTCGGTGACGGTTGCACCCAGGCGGCTGAGCTGGGTTGCCATCACGGCGAGGCGATCGCTCTCTTTCACGCGCAGTTCGGCAGCATCGGAGATCACCGTCGTTCCGTCGGCAAAGGCGGCAGCAACGGCGAGAATCGGGATTTCGTCGATCAGCCGGGGAATCAGGTCGCCGCCGATGTGGCCTGCTTTCAGCCGATGGTGACCGCGCACGCGCAGATCGGCGACGGGTTCGCCTGCCACCTCGCGGGGGTTTTCCAGCGTCACGTCGGCTTCCATCTGCGCCAGCGCGTCGAGGATGCCCGTGCGCGTCGGGTTCACGCCGACATTTTGAATGAGCAAGTCGGAACCGGGGGCGATCGCCCCAGCCACTAGCCAAAATGCTGCCGAACTGATGTCCCCAGGAACCACGACGGGCTGCCCGGTCAGCCGCGCTGGGCCCACCACTGCCGCGCTACAGGTGTCGGGATCAACCAAAATCTCTGCCCCAAAGGCCCGCAGCATCCGTTCGCTGTGGTCGCGAGACAGCGCCGGTTCGCTGACGATCGTTTTGCCTTCGGTCGCCAGCCCCGCCAGCAAAATGCAGGATTTCACTTGGGCGGAGGCAATAGGCGAGGTGTAGTGAATCGGCTTCAGCGCCTGCCCCTGCACCGCCAGCGGCGCGAGTCCCCCAGCGCGACTCCAAATCTGTGCGCCCATTTCCTGGAGCGGACGAATCACGCGAGACATGGGGCGCGATCGCAGCGATGCGTCACCCGTGACGGTGAAAAATCGCCCCGCATGGGATGCCAGAATGCCCAGCATTAGCCGCATCGTTGTGCCAGAGTTGCCTGCATTCAGCACGTCGGCGGGTTCCTGGAGTTGCCCCAGCCCAATGCCTTCCACCGTCACCAGTTCGGTATTCAGTTCAGAAATTTTTGCGCCCATTGCCCGAAAGCAGGCCGCCGTACTCAGCGGATCTTCCCCCAGCAGCAGCCCGCGAATTTCCGTGATCCCCTCCGCCAGCGCCCCCAACATCAGCGCCCGGTGCGAAATCGACTTGTCGCCGGGAATGGCGATCGCCCCTGTCAGCGCCAGATCCACAGGCGGTGAAATTGTCAGCACATGATGATGTTCGGTGGTTTTGAGGGTGATAGAAGCCGTCTGCATTGCTATAGTTCCGTAGGTGGGCCATTGCCTCGTCGAGCGTGCTGCGCCATCGCTGCGTTTACTACGCTACCAGAGCAGTGTAAGCACCGCATCACTTGCCGAACTACATCCTCTGTCGGTAGATTCTATTTCGTCGATTTGGCAAGTCAAACCTGTTTGACTAGACATTTGACTGGATAAAAGCGATTTCCCCAGCCCCAGTTCCCAACTCCAGTTCCCAGTCCCAGTTCCCAGTCCCATGTTCCCAGTCCCAGTTCCCAGCCCCTTTTATTAGCATCCCTTTTAGTCATGCTCACCGAACATCGCCAGCCAGTCTGCTTGTCCTGGATGTCGCTGAATTCGACGCTCTGGTCGGTGGTAGAGGCTTCCGCCGCGCTCTATGAAAAAGAGCCAGGCCGCTATCATGTCGTGCTGACAGAGCCGCTATTTATGGATTATTCCGAAGGAGAAGCCTCCGCCGACCAGGCCCAGCAGCCCTACTTGCTCTGGCTGGAGATTTCGCCCTACCGCGTGATCATGACCATGCAGGGCAACGGCAGCATCAGCTATCGCCACTTTTGGGAACAGGGGGTCTACGGCATCAGCCGCTACTGGCTGCGATCGCAGTCGGGCGATCTCGGCCTCAGCGACCAGATGCGCCTGCGAAACTATACACGCCACCTGAAGCTGATTTCTGATCCCCAGCCCCGCCATCTGCGCGTAGAGTATGAGCTGTGGACGGAAAACTTGCAGCTTGGGCACTATGTGCTGAATTTAGAAATGCAGTCGTTATAGGCGCCAGCCATCGCTTGAGGATTCCCAAATGCGGCTGGAAGCAGGCTGTCAGCTTTTATTTTTAGCAGAAGCGCCGAGTCCGCTGCTGCTGATGTTGCGCCCCCGCAGTGGTGAGGGGCAGTGGGTCGTGCGCGAGGAATATCGGCTGGAGCCGTCTGTACCCGTGGTGGAATACACCGACAGCTACGGCAATCTCTGCCAGCGCTTGGTGACACCAGAGGGACGGTTTTTGGTCTACACTGCCGCCTGTGTGGAAACGGCGGACGAAATCGACGTTGCGCCCGATGCTGCCTATGTGCCTGTGGAACTGCTGCCCGATGGCGTGGTGCAGTTTTTGCTGCCCAGCCGCTACTGCCAGTCGGACATGCTCTATAACGAGGCGATCGCCATCGTGGGCGACACAGACCCTGGCTATGCCCAGGTCGAAGCGATTTGCCGCTGGATTCATACCCAGGTGAAGTATCAATACGGCACCAGCAACGCCTCCACCTCTGCGGTAGACACTGCCCAGAGCAAAATCGGCGTGTGTCGCGACTTTGCCCACTTGGGCATTGCCCTCTGCCGCAGCCTGTCGATCCCGGCGCGGATGGTGGTGGGCTATTTATACGAACTGGAGCCGATGGATCTGCACGCTTGGTTTGAGGCGTTTCTCAGCAGCCCTGACGGGTCAACTGCCGAGGGGCGCTGGTATACCTTCGACGCGACGCAGCCAGAACCACGGGGAAATCGAATTGCGATCGCCTACGGCCGCGATGCTGCCGATGTGGCCCTAGCCACCCAGTTTGGCCCGCTGACCCTGCAAGAGATGCGCGTCTGGGTTAAAGAGGGATAAGAGATTGGGAGTTCGATTTAGGTGGGTGCAGACGAACTCCAGTTAAACTCACAGGTAAACTCAAACAAATTCGCCCCAACCTTGTCGAATTGCAGGCTGAGGAATCTTGTCTAACCTCCAATCCCTAACTCCCAATGACCTCGATACGATCGCTCAAAACCCTTGCCCTGTATGCCCTGCTGGGGGCGATCGCCCTTGTTATGCTGCTGCCGCTGATCTGGCTGGTCAGCACGGCGTTCAAAGCGCCCACAGAGAATATTTTTGAGTTTCCGCCCCGATTTTGGCCCCAGTCGCCGACGCTGCAAAATTTTGTAACGGTGTGGCAGACCAATCCCTTCAGGCGCTACCTGTTCAATAGCACGCTGGTCGCAGTGCTGACGGTGGCGCTCAATCTGCTGTTTTGCTCACTGGCGGCCTATCCCCTGGCGCGGCTCCAGTTTCGCGGGCGCGAGGCGCTGTTTTTGCTGATCGTGGCGACGATTCTGATTCCGTTTCAGATTGTGATGATTCCGCTCTATGTCCTGACGGTGAAGCTGGGACTCCGTAATACTTACTTAGGATTGATCTTGCCGGCGATCGCCTCTGCCTTTGGGATTTTTCTACTGCGCCAGGCGTTTCAAGGCGTGCCCAAAGAGCTAGAAGAAGCTGCCCGCATCGACGGCTGTTCGGAACTGGGGATTTGGTGGAACGTGATGCTGCCCGCCGTCCGCCCCGCCCTCATCACGCTGGCGATTTTTGTCTTCATTGGAGCTTGGAGCGACTTCCTCTGGCCGCTCATCCTGCTCGATCAGCCCGACTACTACACCTTGCCCCTGGGGGTAGCCAAGCTTGCGGGTGCATTTTCTCTCGACTGGCGACTAATTGCGGCGGGGTCTGTGATCTCGATTGCGCCCATCTTGCTGGTGTTTGGGTTGCTCCAGCGCTACATTGTGCCAACAGATACCAGTAGTGGAGTAAAGGGGTAAGTCCAAAGCGCTCGATCAAATGATTCAATTCGGTGAAATATCTTACCGCTGAGGGGTTTTAGCCCCTATCGCCGGGTGATTTCATTTTCCTAAGTTATAGAGAATTAATCCCACCCCATTGCCGAAAAATATTCTGTGAGATATTCTGAAACAACCTGTAAAGGCTCGATAAAGAAAGAGTCAGTGTTCCGCTGTTATACTGTGAAGAACTCTTTCCTTCTAAGGAAATCTCCGTATTATCTCGGAGGTAAGGCATCGCTAGGTCACTCTGTGTAATTAGGAGCCAAAAACAGGGAGCCAGAACATCTGAAGCTACATCGCCCGTCATGAGTCGCTGAGATGCGAGCGTGATCCTGTGTTAGATCCTGTGTTAGTGGTGCGTTTGCACGGGCTTCTGCTCCAGGTCTCGCAGAGCGTCAGGGTTGTCCGGGATTTGCCTTTACCGCTGTACTGATCTGCTGTAGGTAATTATGACTATGCGTGATAGGAGCGATCGCTATCGAGTAACATCCGTTCCCATGCCGATGCGCCCCAAGCGCTTGGGCAGCTATCTGCTAGAAGCAGGGTTAATTACACCAGATCAGGTGACGGTGGCTTTAAATGACCAGCAGGCGACGGGGATGCGTCTGGGCGATGTGCTGGTGGCTCGCGGCTGGGTGAAAGAGCAGACAATTGAGTGGATCATGACAAAGGTGATCCTGCCCGAGAAGAAGGCGTTTCAAGAATGGGAAGAGAAGCAGCGCCAGCAACAGCCCTCTTTGACTCCAATTGCTGCGCCTGCTCAGCGTGTCGAGCCAGTGCAGCCAGGAACGCCAGCCCATGCTCCTCAGAAAACTCCTGCTCGGCGTGAAATTCCTATTTCCAAACCTCTGCCTCCCGTCAATTCTTCAGATAGCGATGTCAGTTGGGTCGGCTAGGGGCATTGCTGGTAGGAGCATTGCTAGTCAGAGCATTGCTGGACAAACGTTGTTTGCCAGAAGTGACCTGAGAAGCGTTGGTTGGGACAGGTTGTGTGGGGAAAGCTTTACCTGCAACAAGGTCACACTGAAGCTGTCTTCGAGCGACTCCTAATCGGTTGCCTCCAATCAGCCCTGTCTAAGAAGCTGTTTGAAAAGTCCTGCTTTGAGTGAGTTTGGCGACTAAAGTCGCTACTACAAGCGCAGAAACACCGAGAAACCTCCCTAATTTTTTT
>JBDNCP010000006.1:0-60240 GCA_046719575.1 Cyanobacteriota bacterium | reverse complement strand
AGAAGACCTGGGAGAACTGCCGTCGCCCGAAGGATGGTCTGCTGGAGTGCCGCCGGGTGTAGCGCCTCCAGGAGAGCCTGTGAATGGCGATCGCCCCCCCACAGAAGCCCCATTTGCAGAAGCCCCAAACGCAATGCCGCCCGCAGGCATCCCAGCCTGGGGCAACGGCGTAGCCCCTGTGCCGCCTTATCCACCGCCTAATCCGCCGTCGTCCCCACCCATCACCGCCCTCGACCCGCCGCCAGGAATTGTTGCGGGAGGCGGCATGGCCCCTGCTCCACAGCCCGTCCAGGCTCCGTCCGACCTGCTGCCCTCCGAGTGCGGCATCGACTACACCCGGCTGCAAGGGCTATTGCAAGAGCGGCTCTGGCCCGAGGCAGACAAATTGACCTATCACTTGATGCTTTTAGCCGCAGGTCGCCAAAAGCAAGATTGGCTCAGCCCAGAGTCTCTGGCTCGGTTTCCCTGCGTGGATTTGAACACAATCAACAGCCTGTGGGACAAGTACAGCAGCGGCCACTTTGGCTTTACAACCCAGGAGCGGATTTATCAAGGACTGGGCGCTGGGCTGCCCCACTCGCGGCGGGCGCTGGACTTTGCGGTGCTGGTCGGTTGGGCTTGGAAAGGGGTAGGCGGCTCCTACGCCATGTTCAAGCCATACGGCCAACTCACCTTTGGTCTGCACGCACCACCGGGCCATCTGCCCGCGCTCTGGTATTGGAAGCTGGGTTTCTGGTCTGGGTTCCGTTCTGGGTCGCTGGGCAAGATGCGCGATTTTGGGGGCGAGGACGAAATCCAAATGCTGGCAGCGCTGCTGGGGCGGCTGTCGGACTGCAACATTCGCTAGGCGACGCGGGCAATCTGGACGGAATGCGCCCGGTGTCAGTAATCTGCAAAAATCTGCAAAAATCTGCAAAAATCTGCACACAAGTTGGGACGAGGGCATCCCCGTTCTGCCCCAAGTTCTGCTCAAGTTAGAATGCCGATCCGTCCCCTGAACCCTGCTACACTGGGATGTTTGGACGTTGGGAGTTTGCAAGCCACCCATTCAAGCCGCCCGTTTCAGCAGCATTTTAATCAGAAATTCATTAGAACAATCAGAACAAAGGCATGAGCGCAATTCAGGCAATTCGGGGCACGCGAGATATTTTGCCGGAGGAAGTGGGCTACTGGCAGCAGATCGAGGCGGCAGCCCGACGCATCCTGGGCAATGCGGGCTATCGCGAAATTCGCACGCCAATTTTTGAGCAAACCGAGTTATTTGAACGCGGAATCGGCGAAGCGACCGATGTGGTGGGCAAGGAGATGTATACCTTTACCGATCGGGGCGATCGCTCGATTACGCTGCGCCCAGAGATGACCGCCGGATTGGTGCGATCGCTCATCGAACATAAACTCTACGCCACAGGAAACGCCCAGCGGCTCTGGTGCGTCGGCCCGGTGTTTCGCTATGAGCGGCCTCAGGCCGGGCGACAGCGCCAGTTTCACCAGCTTGATGTAGAAGTGATGGGCAGCGCCGACCCCCGTGCCGATGCAGAGGTGATTGCCCTGGCGACCGATTTGCTGCACAGCCTGGGACTGAAAACGCTGACGATGGATTTGAACTCGGTCGGTACGCCCGCCGACCGTCAGCAGTATCGCGCCGCCCTGGTGGACTACTTCACGCCGTTCAAATCGGAGCTAGACCCCGATTCTCAGGATCGGCTGACGCGCAACCCGATGCGAATTTTGGATAGCAAAGATGACCGCACCCAGGAAATCGTCCAAGACGCACCTAGTATTCTGGATTACCTCAGCGCCGAGTCGCAGCAGCGGTTCGAGGCCGTGCAGCAACGCCTGACAGATCTGGGCATTGCCTATCGGGTGAATCCCCGTCTGGTGCGCGGCTTGGACTATTACACCCACACCGCTTTTGAGATTCAGTCGGCCGATCTGGGGGCACAGGCAACGGTCTGTGGGGGCGGTCGCTATGACGGGCTGGTGGCAGAACTAGGCGGGCCCGAAACGCCCGCAGTCGGCTGGGGGCTGGGCATGGAGCGGCTGGTGCTGCTGCTGCAAAAGCTGCATCCGGCAACCGAAACCAGCGTGGATTTTTATGTGGTGTCTAAGGGCGATCGCCCAGAGGCCCAGTCCCTCCAGGTTGCCCAAACGCTTCGTCGGCTGGGCTTTTCGGTCGATCTAGACCTGAGCGGCAGTGCCTTTGGCAAACAGATGAAGCGGGCCGACCGCAGCGGTGCGGCGGCCTGCCTGATTCTGGGCGACGAAGAGGCAGAAACTGGCACTGTGCAGGTGAAATGGCTGGCATCGGGAGAACAAGAGGCGATCGCCCAGGCCGACCTAGCCTCTAGCGCCGACCTGCTGCGTCAGCGATTACAGGACTCACGCAGTTAGATCCTCACGGCTGCCCGCAAACCCAGTCGCCCGCAAGACCAGTCGCCCGCACACTCGCTATCCCACACACTCGCTATGATGAATCTGCGATGAATCTGCGATGAATCTGCGATGAATCTGCCGGCCCTCGATCGAGCTTCTCCCTGACCTCCAACCCCCGCTCTCCTGCCCATGCGCCCGATTCTCCTGTTCCTCTTCATTGCCCTGCTCGCCATTGTGGTGCTGCAAAACCTCTCGCCTGTGGTGGCGCTGACGTTTTTGGGAATGCAGACGGTGGCGCTGCCGCTGGCGGTGTGGCTGCTGGGGGCGGTGCTGGCGGGGGCCATCACGACGGTTTTGGTGGCGACGCTGATTCGGTTTTTGGCGAAAGGGCGATCGCCCCGTCGCAAGGCCCGCCGCCCCAGCCGCAGACCTTCAGGCACGCAGGGCGAACCCTGGACCCCGCCCCCCTGGACTGGCGGCTGGACAAAACCCCTCGATCCAGAACCCGTCGATCGGGCGGGCAGTGCGTCTCGCCCCAGCGAGTCGGCCTGGGCTGCGGCCGAAGACGACTGGGAAAATCCCCGCTCTGGCAACGACTGGGACGACTGGGACGATGCGCCACCCCGCACCTCAGCAGCAGGCAGCCGCACGGTGATTCAGGACGTGCCCTATCGTGAAATTTCACCGCCGATTGAGCCGGAGCCAGCGTATCAGGAACGTCCTTACGAAGCAGCAGAAGCGGCCTATCCATATCGCCCTTACGAAGCGGAAGCGGCAGAGTCGGCCTATCAATATCGCCCCTACGATGTCGTTGAGGAGCCGTCGGAACCCAATTCATCTGGCTATCAATATCGGCCGTATCTAGACGAGGAGCCAGAGGAAGAGCGCGAAATCTGGGACGACTGGGAGGAAGAACCACCCGCCAAACCCGCCCCGCCTAGCCCGCCAGAGGAGCCGCCCGCCGAGCCTCGTCGCCCCATCGTGGAAATTAACCGGGAGCCGGAGACGGGCTATCGGGCAGGCACGGTCTATTCTTTTAGCTATCGCCGCGCCGAGCCAGACACGCCCACCGACAATATCAAGGCTCCGCCAGACCAGTCGCCCCAGAGTTCTCTTCAGGATTCCTCTGATGCGGCTTCGCCCGGTTCAGGCTTGCCCAGTTTAGGTGCGACGGGTTCGGACTCGGCCAATTCAGGATGGGCAGATTCGACAACCACCGAGCCGACCAGTTTTGCGGCTGATTCACCCGCTGATTCACCCACCAATTCGTTGAACGATGCACCCAGGGCGGATTCCGCCAAGGCTCGCTCAATTTACGAAGCCGAGTTTCGCGTGATCGCGCCGCCCAGCGATCCAAACGATGAGCCAAGCGCCCCAGTCGAAGCGGATGGCGAAGCAGAGGGCGAAGAAGCTTGGGACGAAGACGGCGATCGCCCCCTTGACTTCTATGGCAATTCCAACCGCAGTGATGGCGGCGAAGTATGGGACGACGAAAGCTGGGGCGACGTGGCGGATGAGCCTGCGGTCAGGCGGGGGTCGCTGGATCGAGAAATTTGGGACGATTGGGATGATGACGAAGAGGAGCGAGATCAGGACGGAGATGATCCTCGTTCTCGCGCTGGGGGGTCGGGGCGATCGCCAGAGGGAAATCCGCCGCTACGGTTGGGATAAGATTAGTTTTTACGATTAGTTTTTACAGAGTAGTTGCTGGAATTTTTGCGAGTCGCCCCTGCCAATCGCTTCGCCGTCCTTTCACGCCATGAATGACACGCCGCCAAACGGCAAATCTACCGAATCGGAATCGCTGCTGCTTCACCTTTCTGCCGATCACACCGTTCCTGCCGATGCCAAAACCACAGTGCGGCGGCTGCGGCGCACGAATCTGTATCTGGTAGGCATGATGGGCTGTGGCAAAACCACCGTCGGCCGCCTAGTGGCGCAAAAGCTGGGCTATCAGTTTTTTGATACCGATGCGTTGGTCGAAGCGGCGACCCATCAGACCGTGGCGCAGGTGTTTGCTGAGCGCGGCGAAGATGGATTCCGCGAATTGGAGACGCAGATTTTGGCGGAGTTGTCGTCCTATGCCTACGGCAGTCTGGCGATCGCCACGGGGGGCGGCGTGGTGCTGCGGCCCCAAAACTGGAGCTATCTGCACCACGGCATTGTTATTTGGCTGGATGTGCCCGCCGAGCAGCTTTACTACCGCCTGCGCCACAGCACCACCCGCCCGCTGCTGCAAGACCCCAATCTGCGCCAGCGCATCCAGGAATTGCTCGACCAGCGCCGTCCGCTCTATGCCCAGGCCGATGTGCATGTCCAGCTTCGCGGCCGCGAGTCACCCGAATTTGTGACGGCACGGGTACTAGAGGCGATCGCCCGGGCCATCCGCCCCGCAGCCGACGAACCCAAGGCCGACGAAGAATAGACCCGCCGCCTGCCATCCGCCCCTACTGAAGCCAGCTTTCCATCGGCTCAGTAGACTTTACGCGGTGCATCCCTGCTGCGGCAAAGCGCTCATAGGCCGCCTCCGCAGCGTCGGTAAAGTCCACCACCCCAGGAACGACAACGGGGGAACTGCAATCTTCCAGCAGATAGATCCGGTCAGCCAGTTTGGGATGAATCGCCTGGATTTCCGTCAGCAGATCATCGATCGTCCAGGCGACACAGTGGCTCTTGGCCTGACCCGCAATCAGCACCGCATCAAAGTCCAGCAGCATGGAAATCAGCGGTAAGTTCTTTTGGGCGATCGCCCGCTGTTGAGCATCTTCAGTGACTTCGGGCTTCAGCACCGAATAGTTTTCCGTCAACGGATGTCCGCCCTTGAGTTCAAACCAAGTCTGTGCCCGTCGGGCAATGCTGTGAAAAAAGCAGGCTTCCTCCACCGCCGACACAAGCGCGTGCCCAATGCCACCCAGCATGGAGTGATAGGGCCAAATGGTGAGCGGATACTTGCCGTCTTGGCTCAGCTTGCGGACGTAGTGGAGCGCGTAGGCTTGCAAGCTGTCTGCCGTGCCGTAGGCAATGTTGGGGGCGATCGCCGGATTCACGCGCCACACGCCCGTTTCCACATCCTCCAGCGAAATTATCGTCATCGCGGGCGGATGTTCACCCGCCTCATTCACCCAAAACACCGCATGAAAAATCTGCGTCGCCGTGTGGGTGTCCATCGTAGCGGCGATCGCCGTGATGCTGCCCAAGTTGCGATAGATAAACTCGCACAGCCGCACGTTATCCTCCACCGCGCCCCGGCCCGATCGCCCGCCCACAAACAGCTCATAGTCGGGAATGCAAAACGTATTTTGCACGTCGATCGCCAGCAAACATACGCGCTTCTCATCCATCACCGCTGGCGCTAATTCATGCTCCTTTGCCCACAGCGCCGCCTGCGCCGCCCGCATGTCATAGGGCACACGCCAAACTTCGCCAACGCGCTGCGGGTCGAAGAAGGGGGGAAGGGGGAGGGGGGAAGGCATAGAGATGGTGGAGTAGCGGGTAGGAGTAGGTGGGGTGGCGGGTAGGTGGGGTGGCGGGTAGGTGGGGTGGCGGGTAGGTGGGGTGGCGGGTAGGTGGGGGAGGCGGGTAGGTGGGTAGCAGGATAGCTCACTCACCCACTCACCCACCCACCCACTCACCCACCTACTCAAAACTCTCAAACTCGCGCAAACGACATCCGGCTGAGAAACACCCGCAGGCGATCGCTCTGGGGAGAGTCTAGCACCTGCCGCGCCGGGCCTTCTTCTTCGACCTGGCCTTGGTTGAGAAACAGGACGCGATCGGCCACTTCGCGGGCAAACTGCATCTCGTGGGTGACAATCACCATTGTCATGCCTTCTTCGGCGAGTTGTTGCATCACCAGCAGCACTTCGCCCACCAGTTCTGGGTCGAGGGCGCTGGTGGGTTCGTCAAACAGCATGATTTTGGGCTTCATACAGAGGGCACGGGCGATCGCCACTCGCTGTTTTTGCCCGCCAGAGAGCATTTCGGGATAAACCTCAGCTTTTTCGCCCAGCCCCACTTTGTCGAGCAAGAGCCGTGCTGTCTGCCGAGCCTCTTTGTCCGACAAACCCAGCACCTTGCGCGGGGCCAGCGTCAGGTTATCCAACACCGTCATGTGGGGAAACAGGTTGAACTGCTGAAACACCATTCCTACCTGGGCATGGAGCAGGCGCAGGTCGGCCGCGCTCAGGGGGCTGCCCGCTGACAGGTCAATGCCGTTGACCACTAAGCGACCGCTATTAATCGTTTCCAGATGGTTAAAACACCGCAGCAGCGTGCTTTTGCCACAGCCCGACGAGCCAATTACCGCCACCACTTCGCCGGGGCTGATGTGGCCGCTGATGCCACGCAGCACCTTGAGCGGTCCAAAACTTTTTTCAACTTGATCAAACTCGATAGCAGGCGTGGCGGTGGCATTGGGCGAAATCAGGCGATCGTTCATGGGCGGAGGCGGGCTAGGAGGACGGAAGGCGTGGCGAAAATAGTGCTGTGGGCGACGGAATTTCGCCAGAAGTCGGTAGACGATGCTGTTCTAGCACGGGCGATCGCGTCTACGTAGATGCGATCGCTACGGTCAGCTATTTTTCTTAGGTCTTTTTCTTAGGTCTGAATTTTCGGTCTGATCTAGTTATGCTTCTGGCTAAATCTTTTGAGTAAATTGTTTAACGATCTGTTGTTTAACGATCTGTAGCAGCTTTGCGCGAGGGATGGGCGATCGCCTGTACAATTCAGTCTCTCAGGGCAAGTGGCAACCTGCCACATGCTATTGGGATTTTGTCACGCTTTGAAACCCGTTTTTTTTGCCTTGTAACGTTAGCAATTTTAGAGAAATTGAGGAGCGTTCGATTTTCATGCTGAGATTGACTCGTATTCGCTGGCGGGCGCTAGTGCTGGGGCTGCTGAGTTTGGCCTGTGTGGTGCTGTTTGCGGCCTGTGGCGGCAGCGCCCCGACCGCCGACAGCGGTTCTCCGTCTTCTGCCGACGCAGCCCCTCTAAAGGTAGCCCTCGACCCCACGTTTCCGCCGTTCCAGTCCCAAACGGGCGCGGGCCAGTTTGAGGGTTTTGACATTGACCTGATGAATGCCGTGGCCGAGGCGGGTGGCTTCACGATGAACATGGAAGGACTACCCTTCGACGGCATCATTCCGGCGCTCCAGGCGGGCACGATTGATGCCACCATCAGCACCATGACCATCACCAAAGAGCGGGCGGAAGTGGTGGATTTTTCCCGGCCCTATTTCAAAGCAGGGCTGGCGATCGCCGTTCAAGATAGCAACACCGACATCACAGGCTTTGACGCACTAGGCGGTAAGAAAATCTCGGCCCAAATCGGCACGACGGGCGAAGCCGAAGCCCGCAAATCTGGCGCTAGCGAAGTCCGCACCTTCGACAGCACGCCGATCGCCCTGCAAGAACTGTCGAATGGCAACGTCGATGCCACCATCAGCGATGCGCCTGCCATTCTCTACGCCATCAAAAGCGGCGGCGTGCAGGGGGTGAAGGTGGTCGGCGAACTGCTCACCGAAGAGTTCTACGGCATCGCCACGCCCAAAGGCTCGCCCAATCTGGCAAAAATCAACGCCGGATTGCAAACCATTATTGCCAATGGCAAATACAAAGAGATCTACCAGAAATGGTTTGACGGCGAACCGCCAGTGCTGCCCGAAGCCGCGCCGATTTAGCGTCTCAGCATGAATTTCGGGCGCAACCCGCTCGAAATTCATGCCTTATTCTTTATTCCTAAAAAAACCTGTGCAGCGATCACTCGAAGTCATCCTCAACGCCCTCCCTAGCCTCTCGCTTGGGGCCATTACGACGCTCCAACTCACCATTGTCTCGATTCTGGCAGGGCTGGTGCTGGGGTCGCTACTGGCGATCTTGCGGCTGTCGCCCTCGCGTTTGGTGCGGCTGGGGGCGATCGCCTATATCGACTTCTTTCGAGGAACACCGCTGCTGGCGCAGTTGTTCATGATTTATTTCGGGTTGCCCAGCCTGCTGCAAAGCATGGGCATTGGGCTGAAGTTCAACCAGTGGACCGCGGCAATCCTCGCGCTCAGCCTCAACGGAGCCGCCTACATCGCCGAAATCGTGCGGGCGGGCATCCAGTCAATTGAGATGGGGCAGCGAGAAGCGTCGCAATCCCTGGGGCTGGGGCCAGTGCAAACGATGCGCTATGTCGTGTTTCCGCAGGCGTTTCGCCGCATGATCCCGCCGCTGGGCAACGAGTTTATCAGCCGTCTGAAAGATACGAGCCTGGTGGCCGTGATTGGCTTTGAGGAACTACTGCGCCGGGGGCAATTGGTCGTCGCGCAGACCTATCGGGCGTTTGAAATTTACTTTGCGGTGGCGCTGGTCTATCTGGTGCTGACGCTCCTCTCGTCGCAGTTCTTTAGCTTTTTGGAGCGCTGGATGAACCCGGTCGAAAAGCTCAAGCGACAGGCGTTGCGGGTTCAGGAGCAAGAAAGCTGAGCAAGGTTGAGGTCGTGGGGCATTTGGGAGAAGGTTTCAAAATTTTTCGCAATAGCTTAAAAAATGTTGGCAGTTTTGAGCAGTTAAGCAAAACCCGTTTCACAATTTGAGGAGGGAATTTGAGCAGGGTAGGAAACCGTTCGAGCTTCTGCGCCAAACTCAATCCAAAATTCAAACCTCCTTCCCCCTCCCCTTTTCCTCTTCTTTACTTCGTTCTTCCCTCTCCATTCTTCCCTCCCACGATCCGCTTACAGCCCCCTCAGCGCCAGGAGACGTTGTTTCAATGGGTTTTCCTGAGTTCGTCCGCTTCTCTCGATTCGTGCGATCGCTCCTTTTCATTCTGCTGGGCCTAACGTTCGCGTTTGCCATCGCGGCCTGTAGCGCCCCCACGCCGCAAGCCGTCGCGCCTGGTTCGACGATGCGCGTTGCCATTGTGCCCAACTATCCGCCCTTCGCCTCTAAAACAGCGGATGGACAGCTTCAGGGCTTTGAGATTGACTTGATGAATGCCTTTGCTGAAGTGACCCAAACCCAGGTGGAATATGTGTCACTGCCGTTCTTCGACGATGTGATGCGGGAGTTATATGGCAACGATGTTGATATGGCGATCGCCGCCATCACCATCACCCCCGAACGGCAGCGCGTCGCCGATTTCTCTCGCCCCTATTTCAAATCGGGAATGGCGATCGCCGTGCGCGACAGTGAAACACAGATCACCAATCTCGACAGCCTCGCAGGCAAACGCATTGGCGTAGAAACGGGCACAGTTCAGGCCGGCATCGCCCGCACTATTCCCAACGCCACCGTCGTCGGCTACGACAGCACCAAAACCGCCTGGAATGAACTGCTGCAAGGCAAGGTCGATGCCGTCATCAGTGGCGAAACCGTTGCATCCTACGCCATTCAAACTGGCAGCGTGCGCGGCATGAAGCTGGCGAGCGAACCCTTTACTGACGAATTCTTGGGAATCGCTCTGCCCAAAAACTCACCCAACCGAGAATTCGTCAACAGCGGCCTCGCGTCCCTCATCGACAGCAGCAAATACGCTGAAATTTATCGCAAATGGTTTAACCGAGATCCACGTCCCTTGCCTGAGAAAATTGAAGGCGTTGGCTCAGACGGCATACCCGATTCCCCCACGCCCCGCCGCCCCGCCCGCTGGACAGTTCCCAAAGCGGCCTAATCACCCGTTTGCATGAATCGCCACTGCGTTCCAATTCATAGAATCTGACCATTCAAATCTGGATGGCGCAATGCCCACTTTCATGGCTCTGCCCAAAGTGGAACAGTTGTGTCAGTTTCTAGGTCTTGTGAATGATAGATTGGCCTACATCCTGCGGGATGAATACTTGTAACGTGGTGTGAGTTGCGAATTCATGGGGAGTCTTTTGCTTTCATTGGTGAAGGCTGCTGCGCGTCGGACAAAGGATCGGTTTGTCAAGCAAACCAAGCATGTCGCGGCAGTTCAAGAGAAGTTTTTACTAGATTTGCTGCGCTGCTATCAGGACACAGAACTAGGGCGGCATTTGGGATTAGCAAACATCAAAAGCGTAGAGCAGTTTCGACAGCAGGTGCCGATTTCGTCCTATGCGGTTTATGAACCCTATGCTCAGCGTGTGGCTCAGGGCATTCCCAATGTGCTGACCCCTGACCCAGTAGTGTATATCAACATGACCAGCGGCACGACGGGACGGCAAAAGCTAATCCCGGCGACAAAGCGCTCTCGCCAGATGCTCTCAAAGGCAAATCAGGTCAGCATCGGCTTCATGGTGTCGGCCGCAGCGGAGCGTGGGCTGCCGTTGGGCAAAATGCTGATGACGAGTTCAGCGCGGATCTTTGGCAAAACCACAGGCGGCATTCCCTATGGCCCCATTAGCGCGGGCACAGTAATTTTGAGCGGCTGGTTGCACAAGCAAATTTTTGCCCATCCCTATGAAACGCTGCTGATCGGCGATAGCGTGGCCCGACATTACGCCTGTTTGTTATTCGCACTGCGGGATGCCAACCTGTCGCTGATCGGGGCGACATTCCCAGTGACGGCACTGCAACTGTGCGACTATCTGGAATGCTATGGCGCAGAACTAGTAGAAGATTTGGAAAAAGGGGCGATCGCCCCTTGGCTAGATTTAGAACCGCATCTCCGCACCCAGCTAGAACGCCAACTCAAGCCCGCCCCCAAACGTGCCGCCCAACTGCGAAACATCCTCAAAACCCACGGCAAGCTCACGCCCAAACTCGCCTGGCCCAAGCTTTCCCTCATCGTCACCGCCCGCGGCGGCACCTCCAGCTTCTACATGGAGCGCTTCCCCCATTACTTCGGCAACACGCCCGTCTTTGGCGGCATCTATTCCTCCGCCGAAGCCACCTACGGCGTATATCATGACCTCGACCGCGATGGCACTGTCCTGGCCATCGAAAGCGGCTTTTTTGAATTTCTCCCCGAAGACCAGTGGGGCTTGGAAAATCCCCAAACCCTGCTGCCGCACGAAGTCTTGCTGGGCAAGCGCTACCGCATCGTTGTCACCAACTACAATGGGCTATACCGCTACGACAATGGCGATGTGGTAGAAATTCTCGGATTCTATAACCAGGCTCCGATCGTCATCTTTCGCCATCGGCTGGGGGGGCTGCTGTCTTCCACCACCGAAAAAACGACGGAATTTCACGCAATCCAGGTCATGCAAGCCCTCCAGCACGAATTCGACCTGTCGCTAGAAAACTTCTGCATTACCCTATCCGAGCATGAGGTGCCGCCCCATTATCTGGTCAACATAGAGTTAGCGTCAGGGCAAACCCTTGCAGATCCAGAGCGCTTCTTGCAGCGGTTCGATGAGATTTTGAAAGAGGTGCATCTGTCCTATGCCAAGAAGCGGGCAGATGTCGTGCCGCCACCGCGTTTGCGGATCTTGTCACCCGGCAGTTTTGAAACGCTTCGTCAGCGCCTGCTCCAGCGGGGCATTCCCGAAGCGCATCTCAAGTTTCCCCACATTACTGAAGACCGCCAATATTTGGCAGGATTGACCCTAGAGCGCGAAATCCGCATGGCGGAAGAACAAGTTGGCCTTAGAAGATAACGTTGGCCTTAGAGAAAGACCCCAGAGAAGGATTAGAGAAAAACCAGTAAGCACTATGGGAAGCACGCTAACGGAAGTCGTCAAATTTATCGAGAGCAAAGTGCCCGAATACTCGATTGTCGGCGAGTCGGTGTTCTTTAGCAAAGAGCAGTTTCCCTGGGCAGCGCGTCTGGAGGAAAACTGGCAGGTAATCCGTAAAGAGCTAGATCGGGTGATGGAATACGCCGATGCTCTGCCCAACTTTCAAGACATCTCGCCGCGCCAGCACCGCATTGCCAATGACGACCGCTGGAAAACCTTCTTCTTTTGGGCCTTTGGCTTTCGCTCTGAGCCAAACTGTCAGCGCTGCCCCGAAACCGTGAAGTTGTTGGAAACCATTCCGGGGCTAAAGGTCGCCTTCTTCTCGATCCTCGCGCCAGGCAAGCACATCCCGCTGCACCGGGGAAAACACAAAGGGCTGATCCGCTATCATCTGGCGCTAAAAGTGCCCGAACCCCGCGAAAAGTGCCGTATTGAAATCAACGGGCAGACCGCCTACTGGGAAGAAGGCAAGAGCCTGATTTTTGATGACACCTACTATCACCAAGTGTGGAACGACACGGATGATTATCGCGTGGTGCTGTTTCTCGATATTGCCCGTCCGCTACGCTTTCCGATGTCTTTAGTGAACTGGACCGTAAACAGCATTCTTGGCTATACGCCTGTAATCCAGGTGGCGCGGGGTAACCATCAGACTTGGGAGAAGCAGTTTGAGCAGATGTTGAAGTGAAGAGGGAAGAGGGAAGGACGAAGAGGGAAGAGGGAAGAGGGAAGAGGGGAGAACGAAGAGGAAAGGGGGGAGATGATGGGATGATGGGGTTGAAGTTACGACCTTGATACTCCAGGATCGAATCCCTGATGAACCGACTTGCGAATGCTCAAAGCCTTTATCTGCGAAAGCACGCGGAGAATCCGATTGATTGGTGGCCCTGGTGTGAGGAGGCGATCGCCCTGGCGCGGCGGGAAAATCGACCGATTTTTCTGTCGATTGGCTATTCAAGCTGCCACTGGTGTACGGTGATGGAGGGTGAGGCGTTTTCCAATGCGGAAATTGCCGACTATATGAATGCCCACTATGTCGCCATCAAGGTCGATCGGGAGGAGCGCCCGGAGGTAGACAGCATCTATATGCAGGCGCTGCAAATGATGACGGGGGCGGGCGGCTGGCCGCTGAATGTGTTTCTTGATCCAGAGACGCTGCTGCCGTTTTATGGCGGGACGTATTTTCCGGTAGACCCGCGCTACGGGCGGCCGGGCTTTTTGCGGGTGTTGCAGGAACTCAAGCGGATTTATGAGAGCGATCGCCCTCGTCTGCAATCGGTTCAGGCAGAGATTCAGAGTCGATTTCAACAGACCGCAGCCATATCAGCGGCAGAAACGCTCGACAATGCGCTGCTGCAAAAGGGGTTGCAATATTGCGCGGGCATCCTGTCGGCGCGAGACATGGGCCCCAGTTTTCCGATGATTCCCTATGCCGAGGCAGCGCTGCGGGGCATCCGGTTTGCCGACCTGGAGCCACCCAAAGACTCGACCATCCGCTATGATGCGCGGGCGCAGTGCCATCAGCGGGGGCTGGATCTGGCGCTGGGCGGCATTTTTGACCATGTGGCGGGCGGCTTTCATCGCTATACCGTAGACCCCACCTGGACCGTGCCCCATTTTGAAAAGATGCTCTACGACAATGGGCAGATTGTGGAATATCTGGCGAATCTATGGGCGGCGGGAATGCAGGAGCCGGCCTTTGAACGGGCGATCGCCCTCACGGTGCAATGGCTCCAGCGAGAGATGACCGCGCCGGAGGGCTATTTCTATGCCGCGCAGGATGCCGATAGCTTTGTAAATGCAGATGATCGGGAACCCGAAGAGGGGGCGTTTTACGTATGGCGCTATGCCGACCTAGAAGCGCACCTCTCTGCCACTGCGCTACAAGAACTGGCAGAATACTTCACGATCACACCAGCGGGCAACTTTGAAGGGAAAACTGTCCTCCAGCGGCGACAGCCGGGAATCTTGCCCGATTCAGTCGAGCGGTCTTTAGCGACGCTGTTTGCGGTTCGCTATGGCAGCGCACCAGAGGCAATTGCTACCTTTCCGCCCGCCCGCAACAACGAAGAAGCCAAGACCCACGCTTGGCCCGGCCGCATCCCCGCTGTCACAGATACCAAAATGATCGTCGCCTGGAACAGCCTGATGATTTCTGGGCTGGCCCGCGCCGCCGCAGCGCTTCAGCGAGAAGACTACTTTCACTTGGCTAGCCGCGCCGCCGACTTTATCTGGCAGCGTCAAATGGTCGAGGGTCGCCTGCATCGGCTGAATTATGACGGTGCAGTGAGCGTATTGGCCCAGTCCGAAGACTATGCCCTGCTAATCAAGGCGCTGCTGGATTTGGATCAGGCGGCGTTGGCACTAGCCTCGCGGAGCGATATCGCCCTCGCCCCGATTGCCGCCAGCGCACTTCCCACCCATTTTCTCGATCGCGCCCTGACGCTGCAAGCCGAATTTGACGCGCACTTGGGCAGCGATGAGGGCGGCTACTACAACACCGATGCCCGCCCCGATCTGATTCTCCGAGAACGCAGCTACGACGATAGCGCTGTGCCCGCAGCCAACGGCGTGGCGATCGCCAACCTGGTTCGCCTATTTCTCCGTGCCGAAAGGCTGGACTACCTGGAGAAAGCCCAGCACGCCCTCCAGAGCTTTGGCAGCGTCATGGAAAAAACGCCGCAAGTCTGCCCCAGCTTGTTCATCGCGCTCGACTGGCTGCAAACCTACACGCTGGTCAAAACTTCGGCAGACTGCCTGCCATTCCTATTGAGCCAGTATCATCCCACGGCGATGTTTGCCGCAGCCTCCAATCTGCCTGCCGAGTCTATTGGCCTGGTCTGTCAGGGCCTTAGCTGCGCTGAACCCGCCCGCAGCATGGAGCAACTGCTGGCACAGCTTCGCCAGAGCGAGAGCAGGATTGGGAAGTAATCTGGATTCTTGATTTTGGATTCTTGATTTTGGATTTGTGATTTTGGATTTGCGATTCTTGCCCCTATCTGGCCCCGATCATGCTTTCTAAAGCTTCCACGAGTCGCTGATTCTCCGCCCGCGTCCGCACGGCAACGCGAAAGAAGCGATCGCCCAGTTCAGGAAAGCTGGTGCAGTGGCGAATCAAAATTTGCTGCTGCTGGAGCAGGCGGGTTTGCAGGTCGGTCGCAGAATCGTCAATTTGCACCAGGAGATAGTTGGCGGCGCTGGGGAGCGGGTGCAGTCCGGGCAGGGCGGCGAGTCCGTCGAAAAGCTGCTGGCGGGCGGGCGGCAGCCAGTCCCAAGTGCGCTGCTGAAAGGAGGTATCGGCCAGGGCGGCGATCGCCGCTGCGGCGGCGAGGGAATTCACACTCCACGGGTCGCGCCACTGCTGCCAGCGCCGCAATCGATCCGGATGGGCGATCGCATAGCCCAGCCGCAGCCCTGGCAGACTGTAAAACTTTGTGAGCGATCGCACAATCACCAAATTTGGACATCGCGCCACCCACGCTAGCAGGCTCACCTGGGATTGTGCCTCTGGCGGCAAAAAGTCCATAAACGCCTCGTCCACCACCACCAGCGGCGACGCATCCAGGAGAGGCAAAATCATCTCGCGAGGCAGCAGGGTTCCGGTGGGGTTGTGGGGGTTGTTGAGCAGCCAGCCGGAGTGAGGGGGGGAGGGGATAACTGGCTCCGTCACTCCATCATTCCCACACCCCCTCACCCCAACGCCCGCCAGCGGAATTTTCTCGACCGTCGCTCCAAAGGCTTGCAGGGCGCGGAGGTAGTCGCCAAAAGCAGGCGTGAGCAGACACACGGTGTCTAATGTAGCCAGGTCGCGGGCGGCCCAAGTCAGCAGTTCAGCGGCTCCATTTCCGGGCAAAACCCAGTCGGAGGACAGGTGGTGGAAAGCGGCGATCGCCCTTCGCAGGTCGGTATAGTCTGGATCGGGATAGTGACGCAGGTCGCCCAAGTGAGCCTGAATAGCGGCGATCGCCGACTCTGGCGGCCCCAACGGGTTGATGCTGGCCGAAAAGTCCAAAATTAAATGGGGAGAACAGCCTGCCAGAGCCGCAGCCCAGGCAAGGTTCCCCCCATGTGCAGGTTGAGCAGCCCCAGTATGTTGAGAATCTGAGCGCTGCGAGTTGGACAATGGCAAATGTAGACTTTGCCCGTCTTGCAAAGAATTCTGCACGAGACCGACTGCTATTTTGCCACCATATCCTTAAATAGCTTACCAGCGGAAAAAGCAGGCACCTTGGTCGCCGGAATTTTCATTGCCTCACCCGTCTTGGGGTTGCGGCCTTCCCGCTCTTTTCGCTCACGGGGTTCAAAAGACCCAAACCCGACCAGCGTCACTTTCTCGCCCTTCGACACCGCTTCCATGATCGAATCAATCGCGGCAGACAGCACTGCGTCCGCCTGTTTCTTCGTCACATTAGCCTTTTCGGCCACGGCATCAACCAATTCACCTTTATTCATAAGAATCTCCTTCGATTAAGTTATCCAGGGTTCAAAATCTCTCAAATCTCGCAGATGCAGCCTGAGCAGGTGCAATCTGAACAACTCCCATCTGGAGACTGAGTAGATAGACTCGATCGGCTTCAGGAAAAATCGCTGAAACCCTTGTCATCTCGAATTTTCAATGCCCTATTCTAAGGGCAACTCAGGGGTTCTGGATCGTTGAAACCTTTAATTTATGTGGATTTGAAGGATTTTTTTGGTTTTTTTATCCTGCAAACCGCTCAAAAAGCAGTCAACACAATCCTGGAGGCGGGTTAGGGAACCGATGCACCCCCTCCAAACAAGCCGAAAATTCGGTATTCACCGCTAGCGTCTCCCCCGCTCCAAAATCTGCTGGACATCGCGGCTGGGCACGTAGCGATAGCCGAAAGTGGAGGTGTCCGAGTCGTCAATGATCTGCGGCGTGAGCATCACGATCACCTCCTGGCGCTGGTTTTCTCGGCGGGTACTCCGGAATAGCGCCCCTAAAATCGGAATATCTCCCAAAATGGGTACCTTGGTCACTTCAGCGCGATCTCTATCTTGGATAATTCCTGAAAGAATCAGGGTCTGACCGTCTCTTACGCGAATTATCCCTGATGATACGCGCCGCACTGCAAGTGGAATAATTTGAACTGTGGTTCCAAGCACTCTAACTTCCTGTGGAGGCAAGGGAGCAGAAATGGTTGGGCCAACTGACAAACTTACAAAACCGTTATCGTCGATTCCTTCAACACGAACATTCAGAACCAATCCAGCAGGAGTTCTTTCAAGGGTAACTGTCTGTGTTCGCTCGTTACCTGTTCCAGATGTCTCCACCTCAAGGTTTGTGATGACATCTTCTGTCAATTGAATTTGCGCTTCCTGCCCCTCCTGAACCACTAAAGTTGGATCAGTTAGAATCTTGGCATTACCGCTTGTAATCGCCAAGCGTAATTGAGCAAGGAAATTTCGCGTGAAGTCAAATGCGTTTGTTGGGCGCCCCAACACTACTTCGCTTGCTCTAGTAATTAACTCTGGACTGCTAATTACAGAAGCGGGTGTCCTACCCGTATTACCGCCCGCAGAGCCAAAGTTGACAATAATTTGACCGCTATCCTGGATAACGCGAGTATCATCAACACCAAAAGAAAAACTGGTTCCAGCACGGTCAATTCCACGGAGATTAATGTCAATAACACGGATATTTACCGCAACTTGCCTCTGCCGAATGTCCAGTTGTGAAAGTTGGGCCGTTGCGATTTCAATTTGCCTAGGCGTACCTACTAGTGTAACGGAGCGGGTGCGCTCGTCACCAATCACCTGAAGTCCTCGGAGCAACGGTGTTGAATCCTGGTAATCAACTCGTTGAACTTCAAGTCGATCTTCTTCAGTTGTCTGGACCTGAGTTGGACCTGCTGCCTGAACGCCAGCCGTAATATCTCCGCCCTGTACTGGCACAGCAAGCGCCGTCACCACCTGGCGACGACGGCTAACGGCGGTTTCTGCGCCTAAACCAACCAGGAAATTCAGCGCTGCACCGACGCTCGCTTGATTTAGCCGGAGAGTGCGCGACACGACGGAGCGGGCCGAGTTGGGCAGGCGCGTGCCAACAAACACCGTCCGTCCAACCAAATTGGCATCTAGCCCGCTAATTCGCAGCACATAGTTAAATACGTTCTGCACGGGTTCGTTTTCGATATCCAGCGAGATGCGGGCGTTGGTAGCAGTGGAAGTTTCCTGAGCAGATTGGGCATCCACGCCAGCACTCTGGGAGGGCTGATCCAGAACAGCGACGTTTAGCCCCGCAGCGCGGCCCAGCAGCGACAACACATCGCGCACAGGCGCATCGCGCAGCACCAGGCGCGGTACGATTTCAGAGGTTCCTAAGTCAATCACCGTTGGCGAAACATCTGTCGTGGCGACGGCAATATCGCCGACGGGTGGAGCAACTGCACGGGGCAGCAGCGGTGGCACTTGCCCTGGGAATGCACCCGACGGGCTAACAGGAGTGCCGTTGATCGAAACTTGCGGGTTGGGCACCAATACTTGAGATGGCGGAATGGCAGGGTTTGAAGGGAAGGCACCGCCTCCAGGGAGGGCCGGCGGAGGAACTTGGGCCGAGGGGAAAACGGGCTGACTGGGCAGGCTGCCGACCCCTGTGCCGTTGGCAGTCAGGCTAAACACGATGGCGGTGTCGTCTTGCCGCACTTGGTTTGCTGGTGGGGCGGCTGTACCCATGACGGCGACGCGCACACTGTTGGGGTCGAGCTGTGTCACCATGACCGAGCTAATGCCAGGGGCGGGGTTGTTTTGCAGATAGCCGTTGCCTTCGGGGAGGCGCAGTTGGGCGTTGGTGATATCGGCAATGAGGGTGTTGCCGCGATTGACTGCAAAGACTTGGGGGCGATCGCCATTTCGCGTTTGCAGCACCAACTCCATCCCAACGGCTGTTTGAAATACCTGCACCCCTGTAATTTGGGTCGCAGCAGCTTGGGCTGGCTGGCTCGCCATCAGCACTACTGCACCACTCGTCACCAATCCAGCCAATCCAAGATGCGGTTTCACAGGTCACTCCTCCTTAACAAACAGGCGAATTCTAAAGGGTTAAGTCTTCAAAACAACAAAAGCGAGTATCAGCAGGGGTAGCCAGCAAACTCCAGCCAACACTACTGGGCGGGCGCGTTTGGATCAGCAGGCGGCGCATTCGGATCAGCAGGCGGCGCGGGCGGCGCAGGCGGTTGAATCGGCGCAGGCATCAGCGCTTGCACCTGGAAACTGGTTCTCAGCCGAGGCTCCACATCCTGATTGGGCAATGGCCGCCCTTGCTGATTGAGCCGTAGCGTCGGCGGATCAGTCGGAGTAGACGTAAAGTTCCGCAATACGAGCAGCGGCTGCAAACGCTCAATATTGCGAATCACCGACTGCGCCTGAGCAAAGCTACCCTCCATCTCCACGTTGTAAAGACGCTGACGCAGCTTATTATTGACCGCAACACCAAGGGAACCATCGGTGACCAGATCGCTCGGCTGACCATCTGGGCCAGCGGGGGGCGGCACTAGCTCAAACTTTGACAGGGTGGCACGACGCTCGGGGTCAGTAATGCGGGCATTCGCCGCCTGCACCCGCTCATTCACGTCAATTAGCAGAGTATCCAGTCCTTCCTCATCGGCAAACAGTGCCAACACATCTGCCCGGAGTTGCTCAGCTTCTGCCAGCTTAGCCCGGGCTGCTTCGATCTGCTGCTGTGCTTGACCCTGGTCTACCAACTGCTGCTCTTTTGCAGCAATATCAGCCCGCAGGGCCGCATTTTCTTCCCACTTGGGCAGCACTACATTAAACAGCAGATAGGCCGCACCCAGCAGCCCCGCCAGCGCCAACAAAATACCGTTGACGCGGGGCGTTAGTCGCATTCCAAATACGACGGGGTAATTCGGCTCTTCTAGCGCGCCGTAGTCTTCTCCAGGAATGTAATCTCCACCTACAGTCATGGTGTCACAACCCCCAATTTGCGAAGCTGGTCAATTCGAGCAGGCAAGCCCACCGATAGCGTGTTTTCCATGTCTTGCAGCAGTTCCGAAGAGGGGCGCGGCGTGAGTCTAGCGGCGATTTTATACTGGACAACCTTAGGTAGCTGCACCTCCAACCCCTCAGGGCGATCGCCCTCGCCCACAAACTCCGTTTGAATCGGACTATCCACTAGCCGCGCATCTACCAGCCGCACCTCACGGCCGTCCAAAAACGGCGACTGCTGAAGCAGTAGCATAAAATCATTGGCTTCGGCAAAGGTTCGAGCATTACCCGAAATCTCCAGTCGAGAAGGAGGCACCTCCGGCGGGGGGGGCGCAGGCTGGCTGGGGTCAGCGGGCGGTGGCGGCGGCGGCACAGCCTCCGGGGGTAGTTGTGTCACATTGGTCAACTGCACCCCCGCCGGCACCCTTCCGCGAATATCCTGCAAAAGCGCCGACCAAGGGATGATGCGGTCAAACACCTGAGCCAGCGCCTGGTTCTCAGCATTCAACTGTGCGACCTGGGCTTCGACATTTTGCACTTCCTGCATCGCCTGTTGGAGCGTTGCCAACTGGCTATCTAGTTCTGCCTGTCGAGCCGTCAGCGAGGCGGTCTGGCTTTGCAAAAAGAGCCAAAATCCGCCCACCAAGGCTGGGAGCAGCACCCCGACCGCCGCTCCTACATACATCGGACGCGGATCGTCCTGCACAACGGCTCTGCGGGCGACTCCACCCCCGTCAGTTGGGCGTTCTATACGGTCATTCAGAAAATTGACTTCCAGACTATACATCTCACCACGCCTCCCGTAAGCCCAAGCCCAACACTACCCCCAACCCCGGACGCTGCAACTCTGGAATTTCCTGATCGACCTCCAGCGACAGCGCCGAAATCGGATCAACCTGACTAGCAGGCAGGCTAAGTCGCTGCGAGAAAAACTCGTCAAGCTGCCCAATTGCCCCACCTGGCCCCGCCAGCAGCAGTTGAGCCACCTCCAGGTTGTCACCCTGATTTAGATAAAAGTCGATTGAGCGGCGCAACTCGTCCGCCAGTTCGCCCAGCACTCGCAGCATCGCCGCTGTGCCAGGATTGGTTCCCGGTGCTTTGGGAGTGCCCATGCTGTCCATTGGGGCGATTGGCACCGTCATGCCTTGAAGCAGTTCTGTATTGCGGGAGGGAGGCAGGTTCATGGCGCGGCTCAAAGCAGACTGGATTTGATAAGTGCCGATGGGAACCGTGCGAGAAAACTGGGGCACTCCATCCACCACGATGGAGATTTCGGTATTTTCAAACTCGATATCCACGATGGCAGCCGCCTCTTGGGGGGTAAACTGGCGCAACTGCTCTCGAATCGTACGAATTAGCGCAAAGCTGCTAATTTCCAGGACATCTACATCCAGCCCTGCCTGCTGAAACGTCGTTAAATACGAGTCAGTCACTTCTTTGCGGGTGGCCACCAGCAGCACCTGCACCTTTTCAATGCCGTCTTCATCTACAAAAAAGCCGAGCTTTTGATAGTCCACGTCCGCTTCTTCGCGAGGAAAGGGCAAGTATAGCCCGGCTTCCTGGTTTAGCACCATTTCCCGCAGTTCCCGGTCATCTAGCTCAGCGGGAACTGGAATAATACGGGTCACGGTGTCTCGTCCGCCCGGAATCGCGGTTGCTGCGTTTTTGACCTTGAGCTTGCTCTCGCTCAGCACAGACTGAATAATTTCAGACATGGCGGCGCTGTCCAGAATTTGCCCTTCCTGGTAGACCCCTTCTGGCACCTCGGCAGAAGCCAGCGTCGTAAGCTGAAAACCTTGTCCTTTTCGCTTTAGGCGGGCAACGTTGACGCGCTCAGGGGTCAATTCAATGCCGACACCCTTTGTCTTTTTTGAAAATAATCCCTTGACGTTGCTAAACACAGTTTTAGGAATGAGGGTGGAGAGGGTCAGTATGACAAAGTGTCTGCAAACTTAGCCCGTGTCAAACTGTAAAATTGTGTCCGAAAACGAACACAACCCGAACTATTAACTGAGATCAAGTTTGGAGATCCTGAACACACATGCTACTTAATTTAATTCAGAATCATGCAGCCGAACACAAGAATATAGGCTTCTAAGCTAAAAAACGGAAAAGACTGTCGATTGAGCCAGAGAACTGGGTCTAAGCAACCCAAAAAATTCTGCACAGGCCACTTTCTACTACTCAAACAGCAACGACCTACACCAACCAACACCCTGAATTGTCGAATCGGCTAACCCAAACTAACCTACTGAACAAAGTTTTTGAACCAAATTGGCGATCGCCCAAGAACCCGACAAAGAACAACAACTGGGCTTCTAATCGATAAAGAAGCAATCTCCTCCTGTAGCTTACACTTAGCCAGCAATGGTACACGCAATTTAGAAAAATGGCACAGTTTATCTACAATTTGTGGAAAACCTGTGGAAAACACAGGCCATGTTTTGAGCAAAGGGTTAGAAAAACACCGCCAGAAACGTTGGCAGATGGTTGTTTCCTAGGTTTGTGTGGGTGATTTTTGCTGATGCAGCAGATCAGGCAGGACGGAGCAGCCCTTGGCTGCCGATGGTTTTGCGCTCCGCATCGAACTGACTCTCCCGCACGGAATCCACCGCACCGACTCTCTCTCACCCATTTCTAGAGGGGGCGATCGCCCCGGAACTTTGCTACGGTAGCGCAATCTACGATAGGGTGAGCAATGCAGCAATCGAAACCTGCTCTAAACCACTGCCCTAAATGACCATGTATTTAAGACAAGCCTGGCGGAAACCCTGGAAATCTTTAAGCCTGATGACCCTGTTTGGACTCGTCTTGACTTGGGTCATCAGCTGTAGCCCCGGCGCACCGCCCACCGCGCGATCGCCGGAAGTCGAGTTTTGGACGATGCAGCTCCAGCCGCAGTTCACTGATTACTTCAATGCATTGATTGCCAGATTTGAGCAAGAAAACCCCGGTGTCAAGGTCAAATGGGTAGACGTGCCCTGGGGCGATATGCAGAGCAAAATCCTCACTGCTGTTTCCGCAGGCACCGCGCCCGATGTGGTCAACCTCAACCCCGACTTTGCAGCGCAGCTAGCCGGACGCAACGCCTGGATGACGCTAGACGACCAGGTGCCCGCTGAGGCTCGTCAGCAATATCTGCCCAACATCTGGCAGGCAAACACGCTAGATGGCAAAACCTTTGGGCTACCCTGGTATCTCACCACCAGCATCGCCATTTACAACCAGGATTTGCTGAATCAGGCCGGCGTGCAGCAGCCCCCAGCAAATTTTGCAGAACTGGCTCAGGTCGCCCGCCAAGTCAGAGAGCGCACCGGCAAGTACGCGACCTTCGTGACCTTCGTGCCGACCGACTCGGCAGAAGCCCTGCAATCGCTGATTCAGATGGGTGTGACGCTGGTAGACGACAGCGGCAAGGCGGCGTTCAACACACCCGAAGGACGCGCCGCCTTCCAATATTGGGTGGACTTATATAAAGAAGGTCTACTGCCCCAGGAAGTGCTAACGCAAGGACATCGCCGCGCTGTTGAGCTATATCAGGCCGGTGAAATTGCCATCTTAAACTCTGGCCCGCAGTTTTTGAAGACCGTGGCAACCAATGCACCGGCGATCGCCCAGGCCTCGGCCGTTGCGCCACAAATCACAGGGAATACGGGCAAGACCAATGTCGCCGTAATGAACCTCGTCGTCCCCCGCAGCACCGATGTTCCCGAAGCCGCCGTCAAGTTTGCCCTGTTCGTCACCAATCCTGAAAACCAGCTCGCCTTTGCCAAAGCCGCGAACGTGCTACCCTCCACCATAACCTCGCTGACCGATCCCTACTTCAGCACCACCGAAACACCCGCCTCTACTCTCGACACCGCCCGTACCATTAGTGCCCGCCAGATGCAATCTGCCGAGGTTTTGCTACCCCCCATAGAGGATATTAAAGAACTGCAAAAGATTATCTACGACCAGCTTCAAGCTGCCATGCTCGGCGAAAAATCGGTCGATCAGGCAGTTACCGATGCAGCTGTGGCATGGGATACACGGTCATGAGGACTAGCAATCTAGCTAGGCCCTACACGCAGCAACTAGACATAGGAACTAAGCGCTCAGGAAGCTGATTGACGGATCAAGCTCCTGCAATCTTGAGCCTCTCGTCGATTGGGTTCCGCTGACGCTAACCCAAGAGCAAGGTTCTTAACACTTTGCAATCAAAACCTTGCCTCAACCCTAGCAATCTGCGTCAGTTCATCGCAAAATAGAAAACAAAGATGAGAGCCTTTTACAGAACTTATAGAGGAGGATACTGACCATGGATTGGCGTGTTCTGATTGTGTTGTTGCCCGTGATTCTTGCTGGTAGCTGGGCAGTTTACAACATTGGCCAAGCTGCACTCCGCCAGGCCAAAGGTTTCCTGGCTGGTAAGTAAGTTCCTGCGAGCGAGTCTAAAGCAAGTCTCAAGCATCAGCTTCAGTCAAGCATCTGTCCGTGCTTTGTTCGGTGCTTTGTTAGCTTCCTTTATTAAGTTTCTCGAAATTAGAAGGGATAGCTACAAATCTTGAAGCAGCTATCCCTTCTGTTTTTGTTTTTCTGTTTTTGTTTTGATATTTTTGTTTGGCTGCTTCAGCGACCCATATTCACGTTAGTTATATCCACGTTAGTTTCCGCCAGTGCCTAGCGCGGCACCTGCTGAAGCAGTTGGGCGGCGCTGTTGGCCCACTGGGCGTTTCCTTGGGAACTGTATAGGTCGCGGGCATGTTGTAAGACGCGCTGGGCTTCGGCATAGTTCTGCTGTTGAAGAAACACCAGACCCGCACCGTAGTAAGCATTGGCATAGGTCGCATTGGCATCGGTGGCACGGCGGAAGGCGTTGAGGGCGCTGCCGAGGTCGCCCTGTTGCATGAGGACAGAACCCAGGCTGTAATAAGCTTCGGCGTAGCGGGGATTGATGGCGATCGCCCGCTGAAAAGCCTGGGCCGCCAGCGCCAACTGCTGCTGGTCTTGATACATCAGCCCCAGATAGTAGGACGGTTCTGGCGCGGTAGGCGTAAGCTGGGCGGCCCGCTGGAAGCTGGCGATCGCCGCTGCTGCGTTGCCCCGTCGCCGCTGCACCAGCCCCAGGTTATAGTACGCAAGCCCCAGATTTGGATCAAGCTGCACCGCTCGCTGGAGATACTGATTGGCAATGTCGAGATTGTTGCCCTCTAGCAGCGCCGCCCCCAGGTTTGCAAAGGCTAGCGCAAAACCCGGATCAGCCTGAGCAGCGCGATAAAACGAATCTGCCGATTCCTGGAGCCGTCCTGTCTGCCGCAGCGCCAGCCCCAAGTTATAGTGTGCAGGAGCCAGTTGCGGGTTCACCTGCACTGCCTGTTGAAAGGCGGCGATCGCCCCTTCCACCTGCCCCGCCTGAATCAGTTGCAGACCCCGATTTAGCTCCGCCACGCCGGCCTCCGCCTGCGCGATTTGCAGCGGGGTTTGTACGGAGCGCTGGATGGGGCGCTGGATGGGGCGCTGGATGGGGCGCGGCTGTGCCACCCCTGGCATTGCGCCTGTTGATGCCGCACCCGTTGACATCGAACTCAACCACAGCAAGCCACCTAGAAAAAAACCGACCGATCTAGAGGGAACACGCATAGTAACAAATTCTAAACAGAACTCAAAAAGCACCCTAAAGGTTTTATCTCAAATCATCTTGCCTAAAGGTATAGGCTTAGACCATACCAAAGAGATGTTTCCAGGATTACCAGACCGTAGGAAAACCCAAGGCTAATCATCCTTTGATTTCGGCTTAAAAGCGCTGAAACCATCTTTTGGGTTGCTGTTAGGTTGGGACAGCACAACGCCGATCAAAGCTTAAATCTTGACCATGAAAGCCCCTGAGCAGCCTGGTGCGATCGCCTATAATGCAGTTTTGATCAAGCATACACGCGCTCATGGATAAGTATTTTCGAGTCGAGCTGCTGGAGCAAACCCCCAACCCCCAGCGCCTCATCTGGCGGTCAGCCCACCAATGCGTTTGCGAAGGCCCAGCCATCGACGACCCCGCGCCAGACGAAGAAAAAGCTGGGGAATATGCCGTGAAGCATCTGTTGGCGGGCGATCGCGGTCATTGGAGTCCCTTTGAAGCGCCGCAAATTTCACTCAACGTGATTGGGTTTAATCATCGCACGATGCAGCAGATTACTCGCCACCGCGTCGGCGTGCATTTTTCCGTACAAAGCCTCCGCTATACCAGCGTTCGGTTTTGTGAGTTTGCCCAAAATCCGACCGCAGAAGTCCTAGAATCGCTCGTGTATTTTCGTCCGGTGGGTGAATACCGCGATCGCCAGGGCAAGCGCTATACCTACACTGAGAGCGATCGCCAGGCTGACATGGAACTAGCCACCCAGATGCTCCAGCACTATGCCCGCAAGATGGACGCGGGCTACTCCGAAGAACACGCCGCCGGGCTGCTGCCGATGGACACGCGCCAGCACTGGGTGATGAGCTTTAACGTGCGATCGCTCTGTCACCTGCTCGACCTGCGCTCCAAAGCCGATGCCCAACTCGAAATTCGCCAGCTTTGTGAACTGGTGTGGCCCCATTTTGAAGCGTGGGTTCCGGCGATCGCCCACTGGTATAAAACCAATCGCTGGGGCAAAGCCAAACTATCACCCTGAGGGTTTCCTAATCTCAACGATTACGATTTCAAACTGCGTTTGGGGGGCGGAATCCTTTACCCTGAATATCAGATTGTTAACTTCAGATTGGGATTTTTTACGATGCTGATTTTGCCAGGTTCTGCGGTTCGCGTGACGAATGTAGACGACACTTACTATGGCTTTCAGGGATTGGTGCAGCGTATCAGCGATGGCAAAGCAGCGGTGCTGTTTGAAGGCGGCAACTGGGATAAGCTCATTACCTTTCGCCTATCGGAACTAGAGCTAGTAGACGCAACAGCGGGCCGCAAAAAAGGAAAATAGGGGCACCACTTTGTGCAGAACAGAGGCGAAATCGGCTCAAAATTTGTCTGAATTCTGCACAAAATTGACTGAAATAAAGTGCATTTGTACGCCAGTTGCGGTATGAATGAAGGAGATTCTGGACACAAGTTTATGACTCATGCCCAGGACTTTTGTTCATGCTTGAAACCTGGATGGTTGACCGATGCGCCTGCCGCTGCCGGATGCTGCCAATCAAACGCGATCGCCCGATTACCTGGCCGAAGTCATCGAAACCGCCACGACGGAGTTTCTGGCCCAATGCCTGGAGCCGGATGATTTGAACTTTGCCGTCATGCCGCCCTTCGGCAGTTGGGTCAAGTCTACAGATGAAGAGTCGGGCAACCAGATCTACGCCGTGGTGTATCATGCCACCACCAGCCCGATCGATTCTGTCCACCGGGCGCGGGCGCTGGGCCTGTCGCTGGCTGACCTGCGCGAGCAGCAGCCGCAGATCTTCGCCATGCTAAAAACAGAGTTTCGAGCGGCGATCGTTGGCTTTCGTCCCCGCGCTGCGGGTCGCAACGGCAAAACCCGCCTCAGCGAAACGGTCTATCAGCATTTGCCGCCGCGCCCGCCCCAGATTCACCAGGCAGTTTATGCCTGCACGCCAGCGGAAATGATTCACTTTAGCGAACAGTTTGACTTTTTGCGGACGTTATTACAAGTTAGCGCTGCGCCTGTAGAAGCCCTGATCGCTGCGACCATCCGCGATATTTATCAACTGCGAAAGGGCGATCGCTCTTGGCTCGTCCAAGCTGGTCGCAGCCTCAGCCAAATCCTCAAAGACGACTACGATCGCCTGCGGATTATCCTGAGTCAGATCTATCTGCAACCCGCAGAGTAACGCAGCCGTAGAGTAACGCAGCCGCAACATGCCGCAAAATACCTAAGAACAGCCATCTTCGCCCTGATTGACCGTCCGCATTGCGCCCAATAGCGTCTCAATCACAACACAGCGCCGCACCCCGCCAGTCGCGGGCACGGTCAGCGTAATTGTAATCGGCAAGTTTGCATCAGGCGTAATGTCCTGAGGATTTTTAATAGGGCCGCCCGTGGCCCCAAACGTAATGGTGGTGGCATCAGCGGGGGTAACCTGCATCCCCACGCTACCCTGGCCAACCCTCCGCACTTCATTCAGCACGTTGATGGTCGGGTTGGCACCTTGGTTCAGCGTTACCTGCTTGGGATAGCGCGTCCGAATGGCTTCGTCCTGCGCCTGACGGAGCGCTTGCAGCACGTCGTTGGTGGCATTGGTCAACCGCTGACGATTCAGCAGAGCCACCCAACTTGGAGTGGCGATCGCCGCCAAAACAGAGATCAATACAACGACTATAATTACTTCGGTCAGAGTAAAACCTTTCGTTGCTTGACAATCTAACCGGCCTTGGGCTGAGGGCGATCGCCAAAGCGTTCGCTGCAAAAACCACTTCATCACGCGCCTCCTGAGACTGGGAAACTGCTCACACTGAACCGAACTGAGAAACAGACAAACCCTAGCGCTAGGGCCCCGCACTAGAAGGATTCCGTTCTAGCACAGCACGCCCCAGCACGCGCGTTTGCATCGTCGTTGTAAACTCACGGTCTGAATTAATGCCCGGTCGCCCAAAAGCGTTCCCTCGAATAAACAGCGACACATCTCGGAACTGGCTGGTCAGCGTCTCGTTCGTCACGCAGGCATACAGCCCACCTCGATAGGTTGTTGCTGCGGCTTCTGGAGAAATGTTATACCCTGCCGGACAGCTTGGGGCAGGCACACCCAACGCATTCGCCGCTTGCCCATCATCCACAAAATCTACCAGAACTGCCGAATTGCCCTCAAGCGTCTCTCCGGCAACCGGCTGCCACGCAGCAAACGAGCCACCTGCCGGAGCCGTATAGCCACCTGTTTTACGCCAGTTTGCACCCGACTCCGTAAATTCTGGCAACACATAGCGGACAATTCGCGCCCTCCCTCGCCAGATTCCTGTCGGGTTGCTCGTGGTCAGTGCATACACGACCAGAGAATAGGAACTTCCCGCTACACAGGGCACTGGATAATTGTTCGCCGCAACTTGGGTGGTTCGGCAGCGTTCCCGCAGAGCATTGGGCAAGGGGTCTTGCTTCCAAAACCCAATAACAGGCGTGCTATTGGCAGGCAGCACTGCACTCAGAGCAGCCTGCAACCCAGGGCAGCCCGGCTCCGGCGGGACAGCCGTCGGATTGGCTGCAATACCCGTTCCCAAACAGCGCCCACGATAGACAAACACAGCCTCTCGCAGTTCTGCGGAAATATAATCCAGGGCTTGCTGCATTTCTCGCTGAGTTTCCGAGCGGGATGCCTCACGCTGGTCGGCACTCAACAGTTCCACCACCAGATACATGAGTCCCGAAACAATGATGCTGGCGATAATCGCGACAATGAGCAATTCTGTAATGGTGAAACCTGCCGTCGAAGCCGTTGAAGAACCCCGCCGCCGTTTCAACAAACCCACAACTCGTGCCGCAAGCCGATCACCCATCCCCGTCTTAGCCATAGTCGCTGCTCTTCTCAAGATGTTCGCCAGATGTCTGCCAGATATTCGCCCAACGTTGCGTGACATTTACACAATATGCACAACATGTAATAGATCGACTCAAAACCCTAGCCAAAGCCCACCACCAAGTTCACATCTCCCCAAGCATTCCAAAAAGCATTCCAAAAAGCATTCCACACTATAGCGCCATGCACGGTGTCAGGGACAAGCAGATTAGGGACAAGGAGTGCCGCCCTGCTGATGAAGCTGGCAAAGGGTCGTTCCCTGATCGCTCCAGGTCATGCGAGTATACAGCGCCACCAGCGGACGCACCCGCTGACTCCCTGTTCCAGAAGTGATATTCAGCGCCGCAGGCTGCACTGGGGTCGTCATGCTGCCAAAATTTGGCCGAGCAATGGCTGAATATACTCGAACGCCCAGAATAAAGCTGTTTTGTCGGCTGCTGCCGGGTGCAGTGTCATTGGGGTTAACGCTGCGAAACACCTGCATGTAAAACTCAGGGGCGCAGGGGTCACCGTCCACCGTAATGCCGTCGATATCTATGGGAATTGCCTGGAGTGCGCCAACACCAACGCCCGTATATTGGTTTGCCAATCCAGTGTTAACGCACTTTCGGAAACCTGCGACTCCCGTAGGCGGGCCAACGTTTGCCCCGTTGGTAAATGCGCCAGCCGAGGCTGGCAGATTTGTTGCACTGTGTCGTCCGCTGGCCACGAGGGTTTGAATGCGATCGATCTCGTCTTGGGCGATTTGGAAGGCTTGCTCGGCCCGACGATTTTGCACCCGCGATGCCGACGCAATGAACAGCGGCGGCAGGATTAGGGTTGCTGTGATCGCAATTACCGCGACCCCGATCAGGCATTCCAGGAGCGTCACGCCAGATTCGGACGAGCGGTTTAAGCAGGCCGCTGCCGACAACTGCTGACTAGGCTTGCTCAGCACTTTTGTCGAAAGCCGCTTGGTGGTGAGCAGGTTTTTAGAGTCAAGCGTTGGAGAGTTCGAGGTTGAGAACTTCATCTTGGTTGGCCTCTCGATTACGCAGGACACGAACGACGGTTAGCGACAGGCAGTGCGCCTTGAATCGCAGTGCAAAGTTGCTGAATATAGGCATCGTTGGCAGGCGGCTCACTATAGAACTCACTGCGGATCGAGCGAACAGTGACAAATCGCTGAGCGATCGGCCCTGCTGGTGCCAACTGGAGACCCACGTCGTAACCCCAGCGTCGCAGGGGTGGTACGTAATAGCGAATAAATTCATCAACTACTGGGTTTGTCCCCACTTCCCAGGCATCTTGGTCGTAGGGAGCCGTAGCTTGTTGACTAAAGCTCAACTGGAGTAGCGAACCCGAAATAAACAGCGGAGAGTTGGTTGTCCAGTCTTCATTAAATCGCGGGAAGTTATGCAACCCACCGTAGGATTGGTTAGCGCGAGAGGGTACCAGCCCACTGATGATAATGGCGTTGACCCGCGTGTTTGGCAATGCTGGGATCAGCGGACGCTCAGCCGTAATCGGATAGTATGCTCCTAGATAGCGGGGATTTGCAGTCACCCCTAGAACCGGACGGAGAGGAACGCCCTGTGGATGAATAATGATGGGAGAGTCACCTTCCTGGGGCTTTAGCGTCGCTGTTGCTAGCGTCCTAAACATACTGTCTGCGTAGTTGGTCCGCATCCAGCGTGCTGTGGGGTTATTGGCAGCATCTCGAACCACGTCCAGTGTATTTGGCGCAGGAGCAGTCGTGCCCGTGGCAAAGGCCGCAGAGGCAGGCCCTGCATCGCTAGGACGCGAGAAATTTAGATAAGTTGTGCGATCGCCATTGCCTTGGCAGCCGTATCGAGCAGAGGTCGCACCCACTCTGTCACCGTTGCGTGCATTAGCCAAAGTCGCAGTTTGTGCAACGCCGACGGTTAGGAAAACATCCTGCATACTGCCGTCACAGGAGTTATCAGACAGGATGGTGATTGCGTCTGCCAGCACCTCACTGGGCCGCCACAGGTCACCTGCACGAGCAAAGTTGGTATCTATATTGGCTAGCGTACGGCTGTGAAAGTTGGCGTATCGCTGCTGTGTGTCGTAAGTCAGCAGGGTCGTAAACTCCTGGAGTTCAGTTCCACCCGCGTTTTGGTGCAGGTTGAAGTTGCCCTGGATGTAAACCGGGTTGTCGGAGATGAAGGACAAGCCGCGCCCGTTATCTCCTGGGCGATCGAGCCGAGAGCCGTTCTTGAGACGGAAGCCATTCGGACGCCGATCGGGATCGGGATAATAGTCCACAGGCTTTGGCGTTACGCCATTGTTTTCGTTTAATGGCGGGTCAGTTGATGCGAATGCATTAACTGTCCCCGTATTCATCCGGCAAGTCGCGTCTGTGCGAAGGTTCTGCTCCGTGTTGCAGCTTGGCCAATCAGCAGGGGACGGCCGAACAATGGTCGCTTCGGAGATGGCATCTTCGCGGAAAGCGTAGACAATCCCTGAAGTAGGGAGCCATCGATCGCCCGTCAGCCCGTTTGTGGCTCGACGCAGCAGATCCAGGTTGACATCCAGCACGCGCACACTCAGCAGTTCCCGACCGTTCATCAGGGCAGCATCTTTGAAGCCGACCCGACGGAACGTGCCATTGGTCGGTCTACCACCCAAGCTATAGCGAGAGCAGTTCTCTGTAATGCAGAACTTAATCAGCGTGTCGCGATTATTGTTTGGGGTCAATTCGGCCGTGCTGCCTGCGGGAGCTGCGGTCAGGTTTTCAAAGGGTAGCACCCAGCTTGCAGGTGGACGAGGCAGCAGACGCACCGCTTCTGGGCGTACTGGCTGATAGGTCACGCTAGCATTGCGAGCCAGCAGATATGCATCGTTTGCAGCATCCGCTTGATCGCGAGCAGCACTACCGCCCCCGCTTGCCAAGGGCCCCGCAGCATCGGGGTGAGCGCCTGTACCCGTATCTAGCGCCCCACCAAGCGTAGGAAACAGGTTGTAAAGCGCAGGATAGAAGGGGCGATTGGAGCAAAGATACTTGATGGGGTCGCCAGAGTTGACACCGTTATTACTCCACATTTCGCGGCAAGTTTTGCCATCACCATAGAAGCCCGCAACCTGCACGGCTGTAGCTGGTGCGCGAGAGGCGTAGGTTTCTGCTGCGTCAGCCAAGTTGTCATAGCCAAAGAAACCCCATTGGCGATCGCGCGCCACCTGCTCTTTGGAAATGATCATCTGGGCCAGTCGGATGTAGTCATTCATCTGGTCAGCCGTCAGCGTTCCGCCACTATTGGGGAAGCTGTAGGGCGTTCCAGAAGCCAAAATTTGGTCGCGCCACTGCTGCATCAGGGCAATAACCGTTTCGGGCGATCGCGGACGTTCAATCGTGCCTCGATCCTTGACCATAATGCCAAAGTCATTGCTGTTGGACGCCGAGATGGGGCCAAAGGGGCTGACTCCACGATCAAGAGCGCGAATGACACCCCGAAGCCCGGCATAAAACTGAGCAGACAGGGCTGGGTTTGCAAATGCAGCATCTTCAGCTGCTTGAGTGGGGTAGGCATTCCCCAGCGGCACGCCCACTGCATTCGGGTCAAACTTTTCCAGATAGTCGAGCTGATAGGCCAGCATCCCCATCGTGCAGGCGGAGGTATAAAGCGTAGACTTATCCGCCGGGCTGAGGTTGGCGAAGGAGGTACCTGCCTGCATTCGGGCAATGACTCGACGCAAAATCGAGAAATCGCCCCACATGGAGAACCAGGGATAGGGGTGAACCTGCTGATCTTGAACAGGCGTGAAGGAGGGTGCGCCACCGCGGGGGTCACCTGCAAAGTTGGCCAGGTTTTGCAGCGCCAACATGGTCGGCGTGTTTAGCGCACTAAACGCATTGGCAGGCGGCAGGTTGTATTCCCAACCATTCGTGCCACGTCCCCGTAAGAAGTCGGAAATGACTGAACCTGGACTGTTGTAGGGCGCTGAGAATCCAGACTCAAGATTAAGCGCCAGGTTCTCGAAGGTGGCGCTACGGTCGAGGGTGCCCGCTGTGCCAGGGTGAACCGTGAGGGCAAGACAGGCAGCGGGGCGATCGCGGTCAGCGGAAGTCTCTGCCGAAGCGCGATGGTAGACAGCCGCTCCCTGAACAGCGGGCAGGTTATCGTAGAGCGATCGCCGCTGGCGAGCCTCATTACAACGGCTTGCGTTCTGCGTTAAGCAACCTGGCCAGGGCTTTAGGGGTTCATGAACGGCCGTATCTCTGGGGAAGGGCCCACCCCAACCTGCGGCATCCCCCAGTTCGAGCCTTTGACCCACAATAATCCGCATTCCTTCATTACGAGCACGACGTTCCCAGTAGCCATCCAAACCCACTGCACTTTCATCCTGCCCAACCCCAGGCGTATTGCCGACGAGCCGGGTTTGGGTAGTCGGAATCTGCTCCCCAATCAAGCCCGGAATTGAAGTTGCTGGATCGTCCTCCCGTCCGCCATAGGCTGGTTTGGGGCCGTAGCGGTCATCAGCACGGTAGGAATCGTCCACATAAGGCGGATTTTCCTGCGGCGGTTGAATCAATCGTCCCTGACCATTGCGATTGAGGGCTGTGCCCGCCCAACCGGGGCGCGAAGCCGTGGGGTTCGGCAGTCCTCGCGAAGCGGAGCGGCCTTCAGTCTGCAAGATAACCGGGTCTAGCGCATAGTCTACGGGCGTCGTTGTCCCCAAGTTAACCGAGTGAGTTCCTGGCGTGAGGTTTGCGTTGCTGGGGTTAATTCCATAGCCTTCGTAAAGTTCAAAAGTCGATGTGTCTTGAGAAGTGCTGCTGTTGTTATTCAGCTTTGCCGCCAGAAACTGCCCTCTAAAATCAATCTGCCCTGCATTATTTTTGGTCTCCACCGTACTCACTTCTGAGGCATCGGCGCTGTAGAGGCATGAGAATCGAGAGCTAATCATGTAGCTCCGGAAACTACCGTTGCCGATGATAATGTTGCCTTCGGAGTGCATTGCGCCGTTCCAGTTAAACGCAGGACCCGGAAAGATTTCCAGGTCGTTGCGGAACCAAGCGCCCCATTTGTTGCCCTGTTCCACCGTGCGGTCTTGCTGAAACTCCAGCGCCGCGACGGGTCGGTTGGGCGTATTAGGCTGCACGTACACGTCCACTTGGAAGTTTTTCCGCAGCAGGGAGGTGTTATTGCCATCGGGTAGCCAGCCGCGTCCTACACCATCCGCAGTAGCGGCAACGGCTCCGGTAGAGCAGGCATTATTTTGGGAGCTATTATTGCTCAGCGGACCATTGCGAACCTGTTGGCGACGCGCCCGCCCAGGGTTTGTCCCGCTGCCGCGAATAGCGGTGTCGCTGGTGTCTTGGATATTGGCCAGGTCGGTCTTGTAGAGAATCGAATAGGCAACTGTTGCGTCGTCGGTGCCATCGCCATCGGTGTCGGCAGAGTAGCGCCACGCATTGTCCACAATGCCGTCTCCATCTAGGTCAATGCGCGTTTCACCTGGCAGCGTGTAGGGGTCAAAGGTAGGGTTTGCTAGGCTGGCAGGATGGCGGGGCACGGTGACGGTTGTTCCGGGGACAACAGTGCCTGTATTGAGCATCATGCCCAGCAGCCAAGTTTCCGACGGAATGCCGCTAGGGAAGCGGGGGTCACGGCGGGGGTCAAACAGATATTCTAGCTTTGCCTTAGCGCGATCGACCGTAGGCGTAGCAGCATTGTAAACCACGCGCTGCTGCCGTTCCCCAATTGTTTGTACTGTGCGGGTGTAGGTGCGGTAGCCAATCGATCCAACCGTCAACAGCACCACCAACAGCAGCAAAATGGTCGTTGGCAATACAAAGCCAGCCTTGGTTGAGGCGCGATTCAGGCTGAGCCAGTTTTGAAATAGCCAGAGAACGGCACGCCGAATACTTCGCTGGAGGCGCTGGGTGACAGCACGACCGACCTGATTTAAGCCGCTGTGGATGGCCCTGGTGAACTTTCGGGTTGACATAGCTGCCTTCCTTCCTCTTGCCTTCCTTTTGGGACGGGTTGGTAGATAAATGATGGGGTTAACGAAATGGGATTGACTGCGCCTAAAGCCGAGAACAATAAGAGAAGAACTGCTGACGCAGGGATATCGGATGAGGGAAGCAATTTAGGGAAACGCTTTGATAGCATCACGTGCTTTGATGGCATCACGCTAAGAGATGCTGTGTGCCGGGGAAAGCTAGATGGGCGATCGCTCCCGACTCTATCCCCAAACTCTATCCCCAAACTCTATCCCCAGACTCAAAGCTGTAGCTCAGGAAACAACTAAAGAAACCACAGTGTTAACAACTGAACAGCGCAAAATCAACAGGGAAAACACGAAAATTCGCCAATATAGACACAATGGGAGCTATTTTGGACATCTGTACCGCTTCCTAAGCGGGTCATAAATGACACCGCACATCAGTGATATCAGGGTTTAATATATCAAATTAACACTGTTAAGAAATGTGACCGCAACAACCTCCAAACTTGTCTAACTAGTTCATACAAGCCAATTGCACAGGTTGAACAGTACAGATTGCACAGTATGTCAACAGTATGTCAGTTGCATGTCAGTTGCACAAATGAGGCTTGTTTGGATGGGCCTTTAAGAACAGCCACAGAACCGGCTTCAAGTTTCTTTTGAAAATGCCAAAAGACCCAATGCAAATCGCGCAATTTCCCTTTTATAAAGGGTTTTGGGATTGCATTTGAATCAGCTTAGCAAGCAAAAGAGTACCCTCCTGAAGGTAAAAAACGATCAGCCCTGGGAGGAAAACTTGAGCGCAAAGGTGTTTTGTTAAGATCTTGGCTCTGCTGGCGTTTTGAGGGAAAGCGGGAGGACACCAGATGAGGGCAGAGTGGCAGAGGGCGGCAGGGGTTGCCCCATTCCGTAGGTGAGTGCGTAGCTGCGAGAAAGGAGCCACAGCCACAGCGACGGATAGCGCGGCTCTAGCCAGGGCTGAATCTGGCGGGCAAGCCTCGGTAGCCATTGAAAGAGCCAGCTTAGGAGTGCGGCGAGGGTGAAGCTGAGATAGCTGCCGACCCAACGCAGCAGGTCTGCCGGGCCAGCCAGTTCCCAGATCCACCGTAGCAGTGCGGGATTGGTGCGAGCCGCTTTGAGAGCCATACGGTTAAATGGAATCCAGCCTGCACGGTCTTTGATAAAGCGATCGCTCACCTCAGGATCTTCATCCGCCAAGATGCCAAAGAAGGTATTGAGCATAGCGTTCACCCGCTGCGGTGCGATCCATTTGCCGGTTGGCACCATCATGCCTTTAGAAAATAGCCAGGTGACGGCGATGTTGCTCTGGAAGGCGCGAATTTGCTCCAGATGGCGGGCTTGTAACAAATCGTGGCGCAGGGCCGTGTCAAGCAAATCCGTCAGCCGGGGCAGGTTGCGGACTAGAGACCCGAAGCCCGTGAACACGAGCGGCGACTGGAGAGAAGCCGCATCGCCAATGGCGATTAGCCGATCGAATGCCACATGGCGATCGCCCCCAATGCCGCTGAAATGTCCTGGAATGTAGCCAAACGTGGCCTTGCGCCAAGTCAGCTTGTCCAGGTCACAGCGGCGATATTCCGGCAGGATGGTGAAGAAATCTTCGTACATTTCCAGCAGGGAGCCAGGATTGTCAGGATGCACCTGATGGTAATGGAACAGGTAAAATGTTAGTTCTTCACCGCGACCGGGAAATAGCTCCCAAATCAACTGCCGCCCGCGTGAAATGTCGCCGTGGCTAAACAGCACATCGCCGTAGCGAGAGTCCCATACGCCGGGTTCAAAGCCGCGCTCGACAACTGCACCCACCGTAGGGCATACGCTGTCGAAAGTGCGATCGCCATTCAACTGCCACGCAATCGGGGAAGCCGTGCCCATCGCATCCACCAGCAGCCGCCCGCTTGCCGTGCGCAACGTGCCCGCTGGCAAGTGCTTGGCAAAAACAGTGACGGCATTTGCACCCACGTCCACCCGCTCAAACTCGGTTTCATCCCAAATTTCGCCGCCCGCTGCCCGCAGTTTGTCGCCACAGATTTTCAGCAGCTTTTCTGCGTCAATGCCCACGTTTAGCACCGTCGGCGTGTGCAGCACGGGCGCTTTTGCCTGGGGCGGATTGTTGGCATCAAAAAACTTGCTGAAGCCGTCTACATATTCCCGCGCAATCACGCTTTCAAACTCGGCCGGCGTGAATAGATCCAGGTCAATCAGGCTTTGAAACTCGGCCCGCGAAATATTCCACTCGCGGTTCATTCGCCCAAAGGGCAGCCGCTCAATCAGCAGCACCCGATAGCCGCGCCGCGCCATAACCGCCGCGTGAATAATGCCCAGCGCTCCGCCAATGTAGATCAGGTCATAGGCGGGTTGTGCCATTCGATCTTCGACTGGAAACACCACCTGCTTGGGCTGCTGAGGATTTCGTACACCCTCGCGCCAGCGCTGCTCCCACCAGTAGACGCGATTTAGGTCATATTCTCCATTGGGAATGCGCTGAAAATATTTCACCGTCTGGGGGTAATAAGGAGCCAGCGCCTCAAAGATAGACTGATGAGATAGATCAACCTGAGGCGGCGCGGGGTAGCGCTGGGGGAAGTGTGCCCGGAGCGCTTGGGTCAATTGCTGCACAACTTTCCTTTCGTTGGGAAAAGGGCGATCGCCCCAGCGAAACACCTTGAGATATGTCGTGCGCTGCACTGACCAGACAAATCCAGAAAGCACTGGCTCGTTGAGGAGGTCATCTCCCAAATTGCCGCTGGAATCGTGTCTGAAGACCGTTTCGGCCGTAATTAGAAATCCATCCGGGGTAGGAATGATTTTGCCGATGGCGGGCTGAAACTGGTGCTGAAGCCAGCTACGCACTGCATCTAGATCAGGCGTAGGCACCTCTACGTAAAGTAGCTCTGTTAAAGAATCTTTCATCCGACGATTTTGATAACGGCTGGCAAAGTCTCTGGGCAAAGTCTCTGGGCAAATTTACTAAGGCGGTGGAGTTGACAGAATCGAAAATTGCGCTAGACTTCACCAATACAATTTAGAAGACTTGAAGAAAGTTTAAGATTTCTCAGCTTAAGATTTTTCATTTTACCTTCTGACTCCCTTCTGACCTACTAGCCTTCTAGGGCTGCACGTCCGAAACTTCCAAAGACCTGAGCGCCTCAAATCTGAGAGTGTCTTCTGTTACTGCCTGAGGCATTTCTGCCTGACTATGAATTATCCCATTCCGAGTAGTTCTCAAGAAGTTGTCGCCCTCCGCCAGCAGCCCGTGGATGATGAGCTGGTGGCAGCGGCGATCGCCGGAGTGATTTACGTCGCGCGATCGCAGGGCCAGACGCTAGAAGACCTGACAGCCGAGGTGATGGCAGACGATCGCCTGCTGGATGCCGATTTGCGCCGCTGGCTTAGCGATGTCGTCGCTCAAGCATGGGATCAGCTTGCTTAAAGCTACCCCGCAGCTTAATGCGTCTTGTAGCGCAAGATTCTGTCTGTCATCAGAGTGAATACGCTATGCTGAGTGCTTGAACCTCTAGCCAGGATGCAGGCTTATGGGCAGCAACGGTCGCAGCACAAACGGTAAAAGCCAACCACTCTACGCAACCCGGATTGATCTTTCATCTGAAATCCGCACGAAAGTTATTGCTATTCTGAATCACTCTCTCGCTTCCACGCTCGATCTGAAAACCCAGGTCAAGCAAGCACACTGGAACGTCAAGGGGTTGCAGTTTTATCAACTGCACGAGCTATTTGATGAGATGGCATCCGAGCTAGACGGTTATGTGGACATGGTGGCAGAGCGCGTCACGGCGCTGGGCGGACTGGCCGTAGGCACGGCTCGCACGGCCGCATCTCAATCCATTCTGCCGGAATATCCTTTCGACATTTTGGACGGCAAAGATCACGTCATCGCCCTGGCCGAGCGCTACGCCGCCTACGGAAAGCTAGTCCGCGAGTCGATCGACGCGACGGATGAACTGGGCGATGCCGACACAGCCGACCTTTACACTGAAATTTCACGCGACATCGACAAGCGGCTCTGGTTCCTGGAAGCGCACCTGCAAACTGCCGTTGAGGAAATTGCGGTAGCCGCTGCGCCCGAAGTAGAAGAACCTAAAGCCAAGAAGACGGCAAAACGGACAAAGTAAGCGGCTGTTTGGGCGAGGGTTAATTGGCTCAAATTCAGCAGTAACGCATTTGGAAAGGTTGGAGAAATGGCGCGGACTGCCCGTCACCCCATTACTCTTCCTTTGCCTCTGGCTTCAGCAGCGGGAAGGCAATCACATCGCGGATACTGGCAGAATCGGTCAGCAGCATGACCAGGCGATCGATGCCCATGCCCATGCCCATCGTCGGCGGCAGTCCGTATTCCAGCGCCATCAGAAAATCCTCGTCTACGTCGTGAGCCTCCAGATCGCCTGCGGCTTTGCGGGCGGACTGGGCTTCGAGGCGCTGGCGCTGGTCGATCGGGTCCGTCAACTCGGAATAGCCGTTCGCCGTTTCGCGCCCCACGATGAATAGCTCAAACCGTTCCACCAGTCCAGGCTTGCTGCGGTGGGCTTTGGCCAGCGGCGAATTTTCGACCGGATAATCAATGACAAACGTCGGCTGAATCAGCGTCGCCTCTACTTTTTGCTCGAAGGCTTCGACCAACAAGCGACCGATCGAGTCGCACTTGTCGAGATCCTTGAGTCCGGCGGCGATCGCCCCTGTTCTTGCCTCTTCCAGCGTAGTGAACTGGGTAAAATCTAGCCCCGTGTGTTCCTGCACCAGCTCATGCATGGTGACTCTGCGCCAGGGCGGGGTCAGGTCGATGTCCTGCCCCTGGTAGGTAATTTTCAAATCATCCAGGACGGACTTGGCAGCGGCGACGATCATGTCCTCTGTCAGCGTCATCATCTGCTCGTAGTCGCCGTAGGCCTGGTAGACCTCAATGGAGGTAAATTCTGGGTTATGGCGCGTCGAAACGCCCTCATTGCGAAAGATGCGCCCAATTTCAAAGACTTTCTCAAATCCGCCCACCACCAGCCGTTTCAAATGCAACTCGGTGGCGATGCGGAGAAACAAATCCATCTCCAGCGTGTTGTGATAGGTAATGAACGGCCGCGCCTCGGCCCCGCCCGCCTCCGATTGCAGCACGGGCGTTTCAATTTCAATAAAGCCCCGGTCGGTGAGAAAGCGGCGGATGGCGGTGGTGATGAGCGATCGCCGTCGGAAGGTCTCTCGTACCTCTGGATTGACGATCAGATCCACATAGCGCTGGCGATAGCGCTTTTCCACATCCGTCAGCCCGTGCCACTTGTCGGGCAAGGGTTGCAGCGACTTGGTGAGGATAGAATAACGCTGCACATTGATCGACAATTCGCCCTTTTCAGTGCGCTTGACAGTGCCCGTCGCGCCCAGAATATCGCCCGCATCCGTCAGCGTTTTTAGATGGTCAAACGCTGCTGGATCGGTATCTGCCATGCCCGCTTCGACCGTTTTTTTGTCCAGATAAAGCTGGATCGTGCCCGTTTCGTCTTGCAGCGTAAAGAAAGCCAGCTTGCCAAAGACGCGACGATTCATCACGCGCCCCGCCACCGACACGCTCACCTCAACCTCTTCGCCCGCTGCTAGGTCGGCATACTTTTCCTGCAACTCGGCGGCGTGGTGCGTCACGTCCCAACGATAGCCGTAGGGATTGAAGCCCAGTTTGCGGAGTTGGGCAGCTTTTTCGAGGCGGGCAGCACGGAGATCGTCGGACGACATGAGGGATCAGGGGTTAGGGGTTGGGGATTAGGGTAGCGTTGTAGGCTGTGCTGGGACTTGGGGGCTAGTCTCGCTGGTGGGAGAACTGGTATGCGCCAATGGCGGAGAGGGCGATCGCCACTGTCAGCAGCACCGGAATACTGTACCAGGGAAACTGGTTCAGCGGCAGATAGGCGGCGGCGCGGAGTCCGGTGCTGGTGTAGGTCAGCGGCAGCAGGTAAACGATGAATTTGAGAATGGTGGGCAGAGTCTGCGGATCAAAAAAAGTTGCTCCGAGAAACGACATGGGCACAATCAGGAAGTTGTTCAGCAGTCCCACGCCTTCTAGAGATTTCACGTTCAACCCGACGATCACGCCCAGCCCAGAAAACACGGCACAGTTCAGCACCAGCACCAGCAAAAACAGCGGACTGATGAACCCCAGATTGCGGGTAAACAGCAGCGCAATCAGAATCACCGAGGCGGAGGTCATCAGCCCGCGCAGCACGCCCGCCATCATCTTGCCCAGAAACAGCGCCAGCGGATGCACCGGCAACAGCAGGATTTCCTCAAACGTTTTGGTGTAAAGCCGTTCGCCGCAGATGGAAAACGTCGTGCCGCCAAAGCTGATGGTCATCGACGACAGCGCCACCATCCCCGGCAAAATGAAGTCCAGATAGCTGTCGCCAACGGGCGGCTTCATCGCTGAATCAAGCGCACTGCCTAGCCCCAGCCCAAAGGCGAGGATGTAGATTAGCGGGGAAACCAGACCCGACGCGGCGACCTGAGCGACACGCACCCGCAGGTCAAGCCAGTCGCCCCAAAAAACGGTGAGCGCATCCTTCAAAATATTGCCCGCGAGGGAAGTTTTGCGGATTTGTCCAAATTCCAGCGAAGGTTGTGCGGTCACGGCGGCTAACGGTGAAAGTTGCTCCCTAAATTTTACATTTCTTAGGACTTCTCAGCCCGATTTTGAACTTTAGATTGCCGATTTTGGATGGACGATCTGAGACACTGCCACACGTTCAGCCCTTTAGCGAGGGGAGTTTCGGGAGGTGCTTGATCTTCCCGCAGAACAGCCCGGCGGGCTACCAGCCCTCTCTCCACAACTCAGCTTGGATACTACTGAGGAACCAGCTCGATGTTGATTTCATTGACGCTGCGGCGCTTTAGCTCGACGGATTCGGAGCGAGGCAGCAGGTCGAACACTTCCCGCAATACGTCGTCAATGCGCTCGTAGGGAATAACCCCTGATTCATTTAGCACCACGTTTCCAGCCTTGTCGAACACGACCGTCTGCGGCGCGTAGCCCGTCAGGTAATAGCCCGGTTCGCTGGGGTCATACTGGTCTTTGACGGGGATCGAGTCAATGCTGATGGGCAAAATATCGGCGGCGCGACCGTAGAAGGCATCAAGCTGAGAAATGACGGGGGCAAACTGCTTGCAGTCGGCGCTGTCGTCTACGTACAGCACGAGGATGGCAGGCGTGTGAGTGCGGAGCGAGTCAGACAGCTTGAGTCTGGGCGGCACAAGGGAGCCGTTACCTGCATACAGCGGGAAGATGTTGCCGTCGTAGTGGTCATCTGTAAGGCTGGCGATCGCCGGATGACCACCCAGCAACAGCACGCCCATCAAAGCCACAGATACTAGGAGCCATCGCGTTGCCCACACCAGCCTCCGGAATTGAGCGATCGCCGGACGCATGATTATGCTTTTCAAACCGCTTCTAAAACCCATCGCACGTTTAACGTCTTTTAACGTTCCGAAATATCCTGTCCTATTGTGACATTGAGTGACATTGAGTGACGTTCCGTGACGTTAGAGGATGGTGCGAGGTGGGGGCGATCGCCCTGCTTATCCACCCGCCTGCTGTTCCTGGAAACTCTGGATTACCTGTTGCAACGTGGGCTGGTTTTTCTCGAAATCGGCGGGCGGTGTCCACGCGAGGATCTGGGCAAAGCGAGTCGGCGTTTCCACCACCGTATGCAGATACAGCACGTCGATATTGTTCAACGAGCCGCGCACCTGATACTGCACCGCCGGATTGCCACCGACTTGGGAAACGGGCGTAGGCCCGCTAACTTCGGACTTTTCCAGCCGCCGCGTCAAGTAGCCGCGCGTGATTTCGGCATAGGTCTCGCGCTGCATTCCGCGAAACTCGGCTTTGGGCTGCGTCAGCACGATCAAATACATCTGCTCTGCCCGATTCGACGCTTCCAACTGGGCGCGATCGTTCAGTTCGTTGTCCTTCACCCAGCCCAATGGCAGCGTAATAGCAGTCTGCCCATCTTCAGAAATCAGCTTGTCCTGCGTTGGCAGCGGCAAATCGACCGGGGGCGGCGGCAGCGTCAGCACAATCTCCTCCGGCTGAGGCTCCTGAGTTAGGGGGGTGGGCGTGGGAGCCAAGGTCGCGGCGATCGCCAACCCGCTCAGCAGCACTAGCGGCGCACTTCCCTTTACCCATCGTGGAATATCTTTCAAACCCATCTTTATCCGAGTGATTTTAGATTTTAGATTGGGGATTTTAGAGCGATTAAGAGCGATTATTAGATTGGAGATTTTGGATAGCCACTCCCTCACTCCTCACGCCCTTACGCCCTACAAACTCACCGCCCCCGACTCCGCCCATACCGACGCTCTTGGCGATCATAGCGTCCATCCTGCACAACGTTGTTCACGCCCTTAATGATGCCGCGCCCGATCAGCCCGATGCCGCGCCCGATCACCTCCGTCAGCACATAGATTACGCCGCTGCCCAGCACAGAGATAACCGAACGCAATCGGGGGGCGATCGCATCTCGTGTTTCCAGCGCCAGGGTAACGGCGTAGGGCAAGCCCGACAATTGTTCTAGCTCGTCGCGGCGCGGCGCATAGATCGATTCCTGCTCAATACCCCGCAGCCGTAGCACAAACAAGCGATATTGACTCTCGAAAATATCCTTCGGTTCTACAAAATAGCGCTGCATCCGGTAGCGCCAAGACAGGTCATTGCGAAATCGCTCAATACCCCGGCTGGAAAGCAGCCGACGATCGTAAAACGACTGCTTAATGTCTTCCACATCGGCAAAGCGGTTGAGCAACGGCTGCACGACCGCGTTGGCAACCTGGATCATCGTGTGGCTAAGTAGCAGCCCGGCCCGCCGCAGAGCTTCGGGAGTTCCTGCTTTGTAGGGCACGCCGTCGATTACCAGCGGAGCCTGCACCAGCAAATGTGCCAGCAGGTCGCTAAATAGCGGAATTTTGCTAAGGATATCGGCTTGAACGATGGCCTGATCGGCCAGCAGATAGGGCGCAATTTCTATTTGCTGACCCGACAGCGACAGCGTGCTGTATCGACCAAAAAACTCCACCGTTGTCGCCTGCCACAGGTCTGCCAGCAGTTGGGGCTGCATGTCTGACAATCGCTGCTCTGGCACCGCCGCCACCCGCAGGTCATCCAGCAGATCGTCTAGCTTGCGTAGCACTAGGCCAAACAATTCGCGCTTGCGATCGCTCCGCAAAATATCTGTTTCCAACGGCAAATCGGTGAGATTGTCCAGGTTACCTTCCAGCGTCGCCAGTACCCGGTTGAATAAAACCGCCCGCATTTCGCGAGAAGATTGGGCAGCGGCAGTGGCCAGGGCTGGCTGGGGCGCAGTCGCCAATTGGCCAGCGCGAGCGCCTTGTGGCTCTGGCTGACGCGCCGACACGCCAGAGGCAGGCTGGGGACGGCTGGCAGGCGACGCAGACTCTGGACGGGCGATGGCCGCTGGCGGGACGGAAACGCTGAGACTGGGCGTGGGTTCCGAAGGTGCGGGCACGGTGGGCAAAGAAGGTTCCGGGATACTTTCCAGCAGTTCCGGTGTGGCCAGCATCCGCAGCACGATCCACCGCGCCGCCCGCAGTTCTCGCCTGCGCCCCAGCAACACCTGCCGCTGCAAAAAGGACAGGCGACGGCTGCGGAGTTGTGCGGTAATTAGGGCGATCGCCTGATCCATTTGCTCTAGCCCCGACTGGCGCAGCGTCCGCTTTAGGTAGCTTGCCTGAGACACGCGACGCAAGGGCGCAACCCCACCAGGCTGAACGGTGCCATTGCTTAACCCAGACGATGCCATCCAATAGGGTTCACCCGCGGCCACCTGGCGCAACGATTTGGCGATCGCCCCTGGTTCTGCCCCTTTCAGGCAAAAGCCCTGCGCCCCCGCCCGCCGCACCGCATCCACCAAAATCGGTTCCGCCGTGGAACCCAGCACCAGCACAGGCACTTGCGGAAACGTCGCCCGCAACTGCTGACACAGCGCCAATCCCTGCATCCGCGCTGGATTCGTGCGTCCCAACTCCAAATCCAGCAGCACCAAATCCACCGTTTCGCCCCGACTCGTCCCGGTGTCTAGGCGCGTCCGAATCAGCGACAGTGCATCTTCCCCCGTACTGGACTCGATCGCCACCCGAAATTCTGGAAACTGCTCCAGCCAGAGCCGCAGTCCGCCGCGAAACACCGCATCATCGCTAATCAACGCAAGCTGGAGCGGGCGGGTGAAAAACACATCGGCAGAGCGCGAGGTCATGGGCGGAGCGGCGTGGGGATGAGGGAGAGAGGGTAAGGGGTTGAGGGGGTGAGGCTTAGTAAACTTTAAGGCATAGTTTAGGCGATCGCCCTGTTAAATTTCAGTTCAGCAGAGACAAGTTCTGGTGGCGGGAAGGTGGATGGAAAAAACGAAGAACGAAAAACGAAAAACGAAAAACGAAACCTCTTCCCTCTTCGTTCTTCCTTCTTCGTTCTTCTATCTTCCCTCTTCCCCCACTCCACCCCCCTTCACATCACATAGATCGCGCCAGACACCAGCGTCAGCGCGACGGAGAGCCAGAAGGCGATCGCCGCCCCAGGCGTATTCATCGTCAGCGGGCAGATCAGGAGGGCGATCGCCGCGATCTGGCTGACGGTTTTTAGCTTGCCCCAGAGGTTTGCGCCGGAGATAGTGGTTTGACTAACACGCCATCCGGCGATCGCCAGTTCTCGCGCCAAAATCAAAAACACCGCCCAGGCGGGCACCTGCCCAAGCTGGATCAGCATCAGCAGCGGAGCCAGCACCAGCAGCTTGTCTACCAGCGGGTCGAGAAATTTGCCCAAATCTGTCACCTGATTCAGCTTGCGGGCCAGGTAGCCGTCTAGCCAGTCGGTTCCCGCCGCGACAAGAAAAATCGCCATCGCAATCCAGCGCGATCGCTCGGTAGGATTTTGCAGCAGCACCAGCAGCAGCGGCACGCCCAGCAGCCGAGAAACGGTGATCCAGGTGGGGAGGTTCATGGCGAGAGAGGAATTTTGGGCTTACAACGGTTTCAAACAATGCAGCCGATTGTATCGCGGCTAGATGCGATAGGATTCTCCCTAATCCCTGAACAGTGAAGACTAGGCAGCTACGGATTCAGACCGGGACGCAAATGCAGACCATGCAGACCCATAGGAAATGAGGGATGGACTACTCAACGGCGATCGCCCATCTGCAAGCAGCCGACCCAATCTTGGCAGGGGCGATCGAGCGCAGCGGCCCCTGCACCCTCTGGCACGATCGGCAGACTGGAGATTTGCTGGAGTCGCTGGCCGAGTCCATCATTTATCAACAGCTTTCCGGCAAAGCTGCGGGCACGATTCACCGCCGATTTCTGGCGCTTTATCCGCATACGCCCCACCCCACCGCCGCCGAAATTCTTGCCACGCCAGACGAACTGCTGCGTGGCGCAGGACTGTCTCGCGCCAAGACGCTGTACGTTAAAGATTTAGCGCAAAAAGTGCTGGACGGGCTGCCCAGCCTGGAAGACCTGGAGCAGCTAGACGACGACGCAATCATTCGCACGCTGACCCAGGTCAAGGGCATTGGCAAATGGACAGCCGAGATGCTGCTGATCTTTCGGCTGCACCGCTGGGACATATTGCCCGTAGACGACCTCGGCATCCGCAACGGAATGCGCCTGCTCTACGCCCTACCCGCCCTGCCCGACAAAAAGACTATGCTGCATATTGCAGAGCCGTGGCGACCCTACCGCACGATCGCCGCCTGGTATTTGTGGCGCAGTGTGGATATCAAAGCGATGGGGAAGGAGGGGTAACGAGGTGGCGGGGGCGGGGTGACGGGGTGTTGGGATGTTGGACGGAAAAACGAAAAACGAAAAACGCAAAACAGAACCTCTTCGCTCTTCGCTCTTCGCTCTTTGCTCTTTCCTCGCTCCATCACTCCCCTACACCCCCAACTTCTCCCTCACCACTGCCTCTGCATCCCGAAACCCGACCATGACCGCTTTGCCGTCTTTCACAAACAGCGGCCGCTTTAGCAGCATGGCATCTTGGGCAAAGGCTTTGGCCCAGGCGGCATCGTCCCAAGTGTCTTTTTTTTCGCCCAGCGCCCGGTAAGATTGCCCGGAGGTATTTCGCATTGGTTTTGACCCCAGCGCCGCGATCCAGTCCTCGATTTGCGCTTGGGTGGGTGGGGTTTCTTTGGTGTTGATAAATTCGTACTCGATATCGTTGCGATCGAGCCAGGCGATCGCCTTTTTGCAAGTTCCGCAATTGGGAATGCCGTAGACCTGAAGTACCATTGCTCACTGTCTCTAATGTTCAAAAGTGTTCAAAATTTACAGGACTTACGCAGCAGCAATTTAGGCTGAAGAACGGGTCAATAATAGTGGAGGTCAGCAGGCTTATCGGCGCATGGATGAACTAGATTAGACGACTCAGGAGTTAGAACAGGGCAAGCTCATCAAAATTCGGGGCTTTCCCAAAGATAAGAAGGTGAAACTGTTCCGGGTTACTGTTTCCACCAACAGGACGGAGTTTGTCGCAACCAACGACTTATTCCAAGCTTCCGCTTGATTGAGCAACCCAAGCACCCATCCGTGCAGATGTTCCTTGCGTAAGTCCTGGAGAATTGATAGCGTTCATCAAGTTCATCAAATTTGTTAACTGCAAATTTGTTAACAGGATCTGTCAACTGCTGCCCTAACCGCGCCGCGCCATCAGCACGCTGATCAGCAAAATTGCGCCCAGGATAACCCACACTAGATGCTGCTGAAACCAGCCTTTCACGACGCTGCTGGCGCTAGGGCGATAGGTAGCGTTGTTCAGCGGGCGCAGTTGGTTTGTGTAAAGCGTACACTCCCGCGCATGGGGGCGTTGGGGGTAGTTGCACGAGTCGTCGTGATGATACACGCAGGTTTCGCACAGGGCCGCTTCGCCTTTGGCCCGATAAAGCGGCACGCCCGGATGCCCAAACGCCTTCAGCGTCGTGCGGCAATGGGGACAGGCGATCGCCGTCGTCTCAACGGGCTGGCGGCATTTAGGACACTCTGGCATGGCGACTTAGCAAGCGAGCATAGGGACAGCAGGCGCTTCAGCAAGCAAGTTTTAGCAGACAGGCGCTTTAGCAGGCAGGCACCTGAGCAAACTTTCGCACCTGATATGCCTTTGACTCTAGCAACTGATAGGTATTCTGGCCCATCGCTTCGCTAAAACGGGCTTCCACCGCTTCTAGCTGATCTTTAGGAATGGAATACCACTGGTCAAAGCTTTCCCAGTGAACCACTGTAATCACTTCCCTGGGATTATCGGGGCTGATCCAGACCTCCTTTCCCAAAAAGCCGCCATATTCCGAGAGAGCCGTTGTCCAAATTTCAGCATCCTGCTGCACAAATCGCTCCCGCGCTTCAGGCGACACGTCAAATCGCAACCATTCAATAACCACGCCGTCACCCTCAAAGTGCATCATTTCCAATTGACCGGGATGTGGATCTGGCATGACCTGTTCCAGGCAGACCCAGCAAAACTATTTTTGACTGCAACTAACCTAGCGAAATTGCAGGTTTAGGAACTCTGCTGAATGGGTGATAAATGGGTGAATTTTCCAGGAGTGGGGCTGGTTGGGGCTTGATGAATTATGACGTTGAGCCGTGTTTGAACCCATCTGAGGCAAATCTGGGGCAAATCTGGGGCAAATCTGGGGCAAATCTGGGGCAAAGGCGTGGCAGGATGAACGTCAGGGTGTCTGCCATCAAGTCTGTGCTACGGACGGTATTCCTACAAAATTGGGGAGGCTAACCTCACCCGAACGTTGGGGTAAGTTTGACACAATGAAACAGGATGATCACCAGCTTTTGCCATCGCCAGCTTTCTGCTGTTGTATTGAGTTTTGTTGCGCTTCTGGGCTTGCTGCTGGTTTTGAAGTCCCTGCGAAATCTTTGCGTTGTACCCCTTAAAAATCTATGGACAATAACAACCTGATTCAACAACTGCTCATGCTGGGCATTGGCACGACCTCGCTGGTTGCCGAAAAGCTGAAGGAAGTCGGCGACGAATGGGTGCGCGAAGGCCGGCTCAACCCTGATCAGGTGAATGGGCTGATGAACGATCTGATGCAGCAGCTCAAGTCGGAGCAGGGAAATTTTGAAGTGCAGATGCAGCGGCAAATGCGGCAGGTTTTGCAGGATCTCGGTGTGCCCCGGCAAAACGAAATGGACGAACTGCGCGGACGGCTCGATCGGCTGGAGCGGCAGGTGCGCGACCTGGAAAACAAGCTCTGGCGATAGCAGGTGTTTGCTAGACGCATTCTCTGGTGTGCCGATACTGCGCCGAATCCTGACCGCTGGAAACCCAAATCTCTAGCGTCTAGCTTGTGCGATCGCCCCATTCGCAATCGAACAATCCGCAATCGGTATACACTGGGGAGTGGCTGACCTGGTAATCCTGCTGCGGGAGGGTTCTATGCGAGAAATTTTGATTAGCTTTGGGGTGATGGTGCTGTGCTGCGTGGTGCTGTTGGTGGCGCAGTTTACTGGGTCGCGGCAAGCGGCGATCGCCAACTCTGCTCAGCCGTCTGCTCCTGCCGCAGCCCAATCTGGCACCATGCTGCTGGCTCAGGGAGGTGCGGCTGATCTGATCAACTCAGGAGAAGAGTCTGTGAGCGCACCTTTAGAAGACGACGCGGCGGTTGTGACAACCGAATCGGGCTTGAAGTATGTGGATTTGGTCGAAGGGACGGGCGCACAGCCCCAGGCCGGGCAAACCGTCATCGTTCACTATACGGGCACGCTAGAAGACGGCACCAAGTTCGACAGTTCGCGCGATCGCAACCAGCCTTTTTCGTTTCGGTTGGGGGTGGGTCAGGTGATTCGCGGTTGGGACGAAGGGCTAAGCACGATGCGCGTCGGCGGCCGTCGCCAACTGATCATTCCGCCAGATTTGGGCTATGGCGCACGGGGCGCGGGCGGTGTGATTCCCCCCAATGCCACTCTGGTTTTTGATGTGGAACTGCTGCGGATCGGCGGCTAAGGTCGCGCTGATTTGTTGGCAGCCTTAGCCGGCCCATGCAGCAATTCCTGTGGCAATTCATGCGGCGATACCTGACCCAGCGCGATCGCTCATTTTGGTTTGCTCAGCGCAACTTGCGGCGGGCTAGTTTGTTGTGTTTGGTGGGTTGGCTTAGCCTAGTGCTAGCGATCGCCCCCAGCAGCTTTGCGCCCGCAGTAGCCCAGGTTTCTCTACCCGCCACCTCCACCACCGCCGACCCGACCCGCCCACCAGATGCCATAGAGCGGGTGGGAAACCTGGAATGGGGCATGGTGCGGTTTGAAGGCAAGCCCCTGTTTGCAGTGACGGGGCTGACGGTGCGCGATCGCCGCAATCCAGGCGACCGAGTGCCCGTCGAAGACCGCATTGCAACGATTCAATCCAACCTGAGATGGGTGCTGGCCAGCAATCCGACCGAGCGGGGCGGAGCAGGCATGGCGTGGCTCTTTCAGTCCCCAACCCTCGACCCCAATACGCTGCGGGTGGAGGCAGATTCCCTGCGTGAGGGAACCGTGCTGACGGTGCGCGATGCCAACTCTCCTCCCCAACCGCTGCTGACCGTCACCCCGCTAGATGCCCAGTTTCACCGCCGCAGTGTGCCGCAACTAGCGGAAGAATGGCAGCAGATTTTGCAGCAGGAGTTGACCCAAGCCATTGAAATCCGTCAACCAGCGGCGATTCGGCGACAAACCCAGATTGCCCAGGCGATCGCCCTGGCGATGATTGGCACCAGTTTCTTGCTGTGGCTGGCGCAGCGCTGGCTCAAGCGTCGTCGCGATCGCCTGCAAGCCCGCCGCAAGGCTGCCAGAACCGCCATGCGGGCCGATGTCACCTATGCCGCTGCTGCTGCCGTAAACCTCAAGGACGATCCGCTGGTTGCGCCTACTGCCGCTGCGCTCACTGCCGAAGACGAACCTCCTTCTATGCGCTACGCTTCTCCAGGCAGTCAGACTTTAGATAAATCCCCAGATAAGTCTCCAGATAAGTCTCCAGATAAGTCTCCAGATAAGTCCCCCAATCGCCCAGCCGACAGCCGCCCCTCCGCGCGATTCGCAAAGCCATTCCTACAGGAATCGACCCAGCCTCCCAATATCCCTGCGCCTCCGCCCTCGCCGCCGCATTCCTCCTCCTGGCTCGATGCCCTCCGCCGCATCTTCACCCTCGACCGACGGCTCAGCGCCGTTTCTTTTCTGCAATGGCTTGCCTTTTGGGGGCAGATTCTAATTTGGCTGGGCGGCATCGTGCTGATTGTGTCGCGCTTTCCCGGCACTTATACACTGACGGAATCCATTTGGCTCAAGCCCCTCAGCCTGCTGCTGATCTGGTTTTTGGTGGGGCTGCTGAATCGACTGGGCGATGCGCTGATCAACGGACTCTCCAACGCCTGGCAAGAAAACGACCTGTTTACCCCCGAAGAAGCCCAGCGGCGATCGCTCCGCATTTCCACCATCGTCACCGCGATGAAGGGGCTAAAAACCTTTTTGGTATACCTGATGGGGCTGGGCTGGGCCTTTAGCGTGCTGGGGCTGCCCGTGGGTTCGGTGCTGACCTTTGGTGCGGTGCTGGCCTTCGCTGCGTCGCTGGCATCGCAAAACCTGATCCGCGATCTGGTTAACGGGTTTCTGATCATTTCCGAAGATCAGTACGCCATTGGCGATGTCGTCACCATTGGCAACTCCACCGGGCTGGTGGAAAACATGAACCTGCGCGTGACCCAACTCCGCAACGGCGACGGGCGGCTGATCACCATTCCCAACAGCATGGTCGATCGGGTGGAAAACCAGACGCGCCTCTGGTCGCGGGTGGATCTGATCATCACGGTCGCCTACGACAGCAATATCGAGCATGTGCTGTCTGTGATTCACGACGTGGCGCAAGGCTTGTATGACGATCCCCGATGGCGCGACAAGTTTTATAACCCGCCGCAAGTGTTGGGGGTGGAAACGCTGTCGCACGAGGGCATTTCGATTCGCGTCTGGCTAGACACGCAGCCGATGCAGCAGTTTGCCGTAGGACGAGAGTTTCGCCTGCGGGTGCGAATCGCCTTTGAAAAAAACGGCATCGACATTGGAATGCCGCAGCAGCTATTCCGCAGTCCCCACGCTCACGAAGAGTTGCCCAACCATGTGTTTGAAGCGGAGGAAGCGGATCAGGACGGCACTGGTTCCAGCGCTGCGCGTTCCACTCAGCCTGACCCAAAGGTAGCCGAGGGGCGATCGCCCAACCCATCTGCCCAGCGCAATTCCCAACAAGGCGCTTCATAAATCTCTACACCCCAGGGGCGATCGCTCTCGTTAGTTCTGGGCTTTGATGGGAACATTAAGCTCAAAGCAACTCGGTGCTAAAGCTCAGTCGTGGGGCATCGTGTTCGGCCGTGAGTCGGTACAAACTGAGCCAAACCCGTTGTAAACAACACAGGACATTACTATTCAAAAATCAAATTCGGACGCTGTATAACCTTTACTAAATGCGTACTAAATGCGCCGAATCTGATTTTTGTTCCCCCTTACCCCCGCAATCCACTATAAAAATCTACTATGGTGAACGCCATTCAGAACCCAACCAAACAGCGGAACCCAAAGAAGCACAATCACTACGGCTTCCGCGACTTTTTCCAGTTTGACCCCGACAAGGGCACAATTGTGGACTGGAACGGCAGCCAAAACTTGCTCACCACCGAAGATTTCATCATTGGCCTGGTGGAAGGACTGGAGGAGGAAGTGGGCGATGCTTCTGCTGCCACGATGTACACAATTGGGTGCGAATGGGGACAAAAGGACGCTTTCTTCTTTGAAAAGTGGTTTGAAAAAGAATTCGACCGCAATATCCGCCAGACCAACCTGCTGTTTTTGCTGGAAACCTGGTGGTGGCCCTTCACCTCGCAGGGCTGGGGTCGTTGGGAAGTAGACATGGGCGATCGCAAGCAGGGCTTCATGTTTATCAACATCTTTGACTCGGCCGTGGCGCGGACACTGGGCGACGTAGGCAAACCCGTCTGCTATCTCTACGCCGGACTCTTCGCAGGCTTCTTTACTGAGCTAGTGAAAAAGCAGTTGAGTTGCATCGAAATCCAGTGCTACTCGATGGGCGAAACCTACTGCAAGTTTCTGCTGGGCGGACAGGATCGCATTGATGCCGCCACCTTTTGGATGAACGAAGGGGCAACGGCGCGAGACATTGAAAAACGGTTGCGCTCAGGAGATCGGCTGAAATGAACCCCACTGCCCTGATGGAACGCAACGGATTTGGTAAGCCAGGGGCAAGCGCAGCAGCAAAGCCCGCCTCCTGGCTTCAGCAAACCACCCACAGCTTTTTTAGCAGCATCAACTGGGACGACAACCCGCCCGAAGTGGAGCAGGTGCGCCTGGATGCTACTAGCAGCGACGGCCCGCTGAGCCTGATGCTGACGGTGCGCCAGTTCTTTACGTCGGTGAACTGGGACGGTGTATCCGCCAGCACATCTACCAATAGGGCGATCGCCCCCGACGTCGATCTGTCCCTCTCCGCCGACCCGCCGCCTGCCGCCAACGCCTTTACCCTAGACGACTTTTCCGACCTTTTTTAGCCCGCTTCCAGATCCGCCTCTCCCTCTACTTCCATTTCTCTCCACTTCAATCTCTCTCGTCACCTCAATATTCCTCGCCATGCACCCACAAATCGATGCACTCTTCGACGAAGCCGAAAATCGCTACCTCAAACCAGAGGAACTGTCGGTCTTGAGCCAGTATGTAGAGTCGCTGCCCGCCCGCCTGGACGCTTATTGCAGCCTGCGTGATCGCGAAATTACCATCATGCAGCAGGCCGCCGACCGACTGGTGGCAGAACTGCCGGGTGAATCGACCGAAACCCTAGAGCGCAGCATCAAAAACGCGCTGCTGGTGCTGCGTCACTGTGCGACTGCCATGCTAATGAACGATGAGTCATTCCTCAAAGATCGCCTGAAACCGATGCTCAACATGATGCAGGCCTACGACAGCCAGCGTATTGATTCGGCTCTATTTCGCCTGCTAAACCAATCTCTGAGCCAGCACCTCGCACCCCAGCAGATGAAGTTTTTGCTGCCTATGCTGGCGATCGCCCAGGCCGATTTGCAACTCTCTGACGAAGCATCCCTAACGGCTGCTGCTCTCTTCTAGGAGTCAGGTGTCGAGCTTCAGGGGCGACATTCGAGCCGCATCCTTCCCCTGTGAAATATGCCTGCATTCATCCCTGACCCCTAAAATCCCTAAACCCTGATCCCTGACCCCTACAAACCTATGATCTCCGTCGCTGATTTACTGGTTAACAACCGCATTCCTAGCAACTACTTTGCGACCGATGCCTACGTCCGCAGCGATCTGGAAATGGGGCTGCTGGAAAACCGCCAGGGCGATCGCCTGATTGCCCTCCCCGAAACGCTGATTCAGGCCATCTACAGCGGGCTAGACAAGGAAACGGGCCAAGCCTCGCGCCTAGTGCTGTATAACTGTGGACGCTGGTGGGGCAAGACTTTCTACAGCCGATTTGCGGAAGAACTGACCGACTATTACGGCACGCCGCTCTCGAATATGCCGATGGTGGAATTTTTGCAGAGCCTCCAGCAGTGCTGGATTACCCACGGCTGGGGCAAGATTGATCTCGATCAGAGCTACCAGCACCGCGGCTTTTTGGTGATGAAGACCTGGAACTCGCCCTTTGCGCGACTGGCCCCCCGCAAAGACCAGCCCATGTGCCACCTAGAAGCAGGCGTTCTCGCCTCTTTCTTTAGCCAGATTACCGGCCGCGAGCTGCATTGTGTGCAAACCACCTGCGAGTCGATGGGTGCAGACTGCAATCGCTTTGTGCTGGGGCTACCCAAACGATTGGAGCCAGCCGAGACAATGGTGACCAATCTGGATCACGAGGCAATTATGCAGCAGCTTTGCAATGCCTAGTGGGGCTGGTTTTTCGAGAAAAGAGCGGCACCGCTCTAGATATCGCCAGTTGGGGCTGATTGGGCAGGGGCAATTCGGTCGGGTGTTTTGTGCGGTGCATCGGCAGACGGGGCAACTGGTCGCCCTCAAGAGCCTAGAGCGAGAGCGCTTTCCGACCCACAAGTTTCTGCGGGAACTGCGCTTTTTGCTGACGCTTCAGCACGAAAATATCGTCACCTGCCAAGCGCTAGAGCATACTGCCACAGGTCGCTATCTGGTGATGGACTATTGCGAAGGCGGTACGCTCCGCAGCTTGTTGAACGAAGCGTATCGGCTGCATCCCGCCCAAAGCTTGAAACTGGTGGCGGATATGCTGGCGGGGCTGGAACACGCTCACAGCCAGGGCATCGTGCATTGCGACATCAAGCCCGAAAATATCTTGCTTAGTGTCGAGCAATGGGGCTGGACAGCCCGCATTTCAGACTTTGGCATTGCGCGGCTGCGGCAAGAACTCGCAGAGTCGCCGTCGGGCGGCGGCAATACGGGTTCGCCTGCTTATATGGCTCCGGAGCGGTTTTACGGGCAATATTCTCCAGCAGCGGATCTCTATTCGGTTGGCATTTTGCTGTTTGAGCTGCTGGCGGGCTACCGTCCGTTTTCGGGCACGCCGACGGAGCTAATGTCGGCTCATCTGAATCGGCCGCTGGTGTTGCCGGATTCAATTCCCACGGTCTTTCACCCGCTGCTGTCGAAGGCGCTGCAAAAGCTGGCAGCGCGGCGATTTCCGAATGCGGGGGAGATGTGGCGATCGCTCGTGCAATCTGCCACTGATTATGGGCTGGGCAATCTCAACTGGGACGGGCGATCGCACTCGATTACGATTCCCCCGACACTGCCAACGGTTTCCCCGGTCAAAGCCCTAGACATTCTGCCGTGGCGATCGCGCTTCGCCATGACTCTAGATTATCCGACCACCGCGTTGGCGATCGCTCCTCCTCAACAACGGTCGCTGTTTCAGTCGTTCCCAGAAAGGATAGAAATCTATAGAACGAGTGGCGATCGCGTCACGGCTTGGACTAGCCCAACCGAGGCCCAGCCCAGCACAATGACAGAAGCCGAACCACCGGCTTTTGTGGAACTCCCGCAGCCAATTCGAGCATTGCAGGTGCGACCGCAGGGCTGCTTTGCGATCGCTGCTCAGGCAGTTTATTTGCTCAATCTGTCCCTTGGTAACGTGAACCAGTCACGGAGGGATCAGTGGAGCTATCAAACGATTGCCCAGACAGAGCAGGATTGTTTGGTGGCGATTGAGGCGGCGGGTCGCTGGCTGGCGATCGCCTCAGCGTCGCAGAGTAATATTGCCAGTCCCTCAGAGGACGGCGCAGACAGCTTCCTGACCGTGCAGCAACTCCCCAACGGAGCGCCCCCCCGCTGGACTGCGCCGCGTCCCATCCAGTTACCCGTCCTCCCTAGTCAGCGTCGGCAATTGCTGCATCTGGTAGCGATGGATGGGCGGCATCTGGTGCTGGTATCGCAGATTCTCAGAGGCAAGAATCACCTTGCAACCTGGATAGAAGTGTTTAACCGACGGGGCGATCGCCTGGGCTGCTTGACTTTGCCTGTGCGTCTGGGCTGCGTCATTGCTGCACCAGACCCTTATCGTTTGGTGGCTTGCGACGCAGATGACCCCAACGCCCTGCTGATTATCGACCTGAAGCCGTTTCGCGTAGTGCGGCTGGGCGTAGAAATTTCGCCGACTCTCCTTGCTGCCGCAAACTGGGGCTATGTGCTAGCCAGCGCTGCGGGCGAGTTGCTGCTGCTGGATGACCTAGGGCAGCCTGTGGGCCGGTTTCAGGCTCCGGCCCCACCCGTGGCGATCGCCCTGTTCGCTACGACGGGCATCCTGCTAGCAACTCAGACCGAGGCCCAGTCTCAGCTCCACCTTTTGGATTTAAAGGAAATGGACACTGACCTGCTGTTTTAGCTGGGGCTGCCGCCCCATGTGCCCGCTAATCTGTGCCTGCTGATCTGTGCCTGCTAATCTGTGCCTGCTAATCACTGAGGCTGCTGCTACGGGTCTGCTAATCTAAGTCTTGTCTAAATCTGGACTTACGCAAACCTCAGAGATTTTAACCAAGAATCAAGCATTATGACCAGCGTAGTAGCTTAAACCTCCGAGGTTTTGGTCAAAATGCGTAAGTCCTGCCAAAATCGCACATCCAAAATCGCACATCCAAAATCGCACATCCAAAACCGAGAGCGGATATCAGGGCGTGATGACGATTTCGCCGACCATGCCTGCCTCGGCGTGTCCTGCAATGACACAGCGCAGGTCATAGGTTCCCGGACGCTGGGGCACAAACACCCACTCTGCCACGGCTCCAGGCTTTAGCTCTAGCTCGTGGATTGCGCCCTTGATTTCCACATTGCCCGCTTCCACCTTTTGCGTCCATACGCTATCGGCAAAGTCTTTGGCGGTGAAGTAATGTTTCTGAGAACTGGGGTTATCCAGCACCAGTTTGTATTTGCGACCAGCGGTAAATTCCAGGCGACTCGGCACAAACTTGAGCGCCTCTGACGCATCGCCCAGATGGATGGGAACCTCTGTCACTAGGCCCACGTTGGCAGGGCTGGCGATCGCCCTTGCTTGGAGCGGCAATACGCCTAGCCACAGCACCACGCTCAGCAATCCACCCAGCAACCCACCGAGCGCGATTCGCAAAGCAATCCCTGCGGGAATCGCCCCCAGCGATCGCCGGATGGCATTTCTCTGCCAGTTTCGCCAGTCAAACCATTTGCTCATCATTCCAACCCTCTCCTTCACAGCGCGATATTCTCCTCGCGATATTCTCTACTGTATTCACAGCCGTCCCCATAATCTCAAATAAATCTGCATCTGCTGCGGAACGGCGATGCCAGCGGGTAAAATGTCTGGGCTTGGGGCAGCGCGTGTGGCTCCAGCTTCGCAGTTTTATTTTTCCAAGTCTATTTTTCCAAATCTATGGCAGCCAAAATTCCCGTCACCATCATCACTGGATTTCTCGGCAGCGGCAAAACCACGCTGATCCGCCATCTGCTGCAACACAACCAGGGGCGGCGGATTGCTGTGTTGGTGAACGAGTTTGGCGAATTGGGCATCGACGGCGACCTGTTGCGCGACTGCCAGGTGTGCGATGAGGAAACGGGGCAGGCGGCAGACAACGAAACTATAGCCACCAATGCAGCGAATATCGTGGAGCTAACCAACGGCTGTCTCTGCTGCACGGTGCAGGAAGAATTTTTGCCGACCATGCAGGAATTGCTGAAGCGGCGCGACAGCCTCGATCACATTTTGATCGAAACGTCGGGGCTGGCGCTGCCCAAGCCGCTGGTGCAGGCGTTTCGCTGGCCCGAAATCCGCAATGCGGCGACGGTGGATGGCGTGGTGACGGTGGTAGATTGCGAAGCCGTATCGACCGGAGCGCTGGCCCATGATCCGAATGCGGTGGCAGCACAGCGGCAGGCAGACCCCAGTCTGGATCACGAAACGCCGCTAGAGGAACTGTTTGAAGACCAGCTTGCCTGTGCCGATCTGGTGGTGCTGAACAAGACGGATCTGGTAACGGCGGACGCAGTGCAGCAGGTGGTGGGGCGCGTGAAGGCGGAGTTGCCGCGTGCGGTGAAACTGGTGCAGAGCGATCGCGGCCAGTTGGCGGCTGACCTGCTGCTGGGCTTTAATGCAGCGGTGGAAGATAATCTGGATGACCGTCCCAGCCACCACGACCATGAGGAGGAGCATGACCACGACGACGAAATCGACTCTACCCACGTTATCTTGAACCGCGAATTTGATCCGGAGGCCCTGCGGCGATCGCTCGAAGCGCTGGTGCAAACCCAGGAAATTTATCGCATCAAGGGCTTTGTCGCCGTGCCCCAAAAGCCCATGCGAATGGTGGTGCAGGGCGTGGGCCGCCGATTTGAGCAGTTCTACGATCGCCCCTGGCGACCGAATGAGGCGCGGCAGACGCGGCTGGTGTTCATCGGGCGAGCAGTAGATGCCGGGGCGATCGCCCAGCAACTTGCGGCGCTTTAGGGGATTTTGGGTTGGCGATTTTGGGTTGGCGATTTTGGGTTGGCGATTTTGGGTTTTAGATGAGTGATTTTGGATTTGAATCCAGGGCGTAGGGGCCTCTAGGTGCGGGCGCAAAGTCTGGTAACCAGGGATACAGAGTCGATGGGGCGATCGCAGGCTCAATAGGATAGAACAGGGATTGTATCAATTCTCGGTATCAATTCTCGTCCGTGGCTTAGTTAACTGGCACAGCCACGTTACAAATGAAATTGCTGGAAACCCTGCAAACGCTGGACAGGCAATCCAAAATCGCAAACCCAAAATCGAGAAAAATCGAGAATCGAGAATCGATCGATATAGCCCGCTCAGTCTGTAACCCTATCCTCTGGAGGGATTGCGAAACGTCGGTGCCCGAATCGTCTGCCAATTTTGTAGATGCAACGCGCCTGCTGATGGGCTTGCAGCAGGTTAGCTCGCTGGTGCAGCGGTTTGGCGACTGTCGAAAGCCAGAAGACATTGTGCGCTGTGCGACTGACGGATTGGTAGAGGCGTTTGATTGTGCGTTTGCCCGCATCTGGCTGATGGAACCGGATGGGCAGTTTTTGCGGCTGGTGGCTTCGTCGGGGCTATATACCCGGCTGGATGGCTCCTTTGCGCGAGTGCCGCTGGGTGCATTTAAGGTGGGCAAAATCGCCCAAAATCGCATTCCGTTTTTGAGCAATAATCTGTCAAATGAAGCCTGGGTCAAGGATCGCGACTGGGCGATCGCCAATCAGATTACGGGCTTTGCAGGCTATCCACTGGCAATTGGCGATCGCGTGATTGGCGTGCTGGCGGTCTTTAGCCATC
>JBDNCP010000059.1:0-25551 GCA_046719575.1 Cyanobacteriota bacterium | reverse complement strand
GATAGGAGTTGACCGTAGAGCAGCCAATGGCCGTCAGCGCCCCCAAATGCTCAATCACGCCCCCAATTGACTGTAGCCCAATGGGGCCGGGCTTAGTTTTGCTAAGACTCGGATCGGGCAAGAAGGTATTTTCGCCGCCCCTGCGATAGCTAAACGTACCAGGCATTCCAGGGAGCGAGTCCAGCCCCAGCGCGTTCACCTCATCCTCACCGCCATACCAGAGCGACAGATTGTGATGACAGCCATTTGCCGACAGTCCCATAAACGGCTTTGACATAAAGCAGGCAATGAGATTAAACTCGCGGGCCACTTGGGCGCAGATCTGGCGATAGGTCGTGAGGCGATCGCACGTCCGCAGCGCCTCATCAAACATAAAATTTAGCTCCAACTGTCCGGGCGCGTCTTCATGATCGCCCTGAATCATATCCAGCCCCATCGCATTAGCATACTCAATCACCCGCAGCACCACCGGCCGCAGTTCCTCAAACTGATGAATATGGTAGCAATTGGGTTTTGTGACTCCGCCATCCGGCTTGCCATCGGGCCCCTTCTTCAGCCACATCATCTCCGGCTCTGTGCCGTGGCGCAGGTGCAGCCCATTGTGATCTGCCTGAAACTGGGCATGAATGCGGCGCAAATTGCCGCGACAGTCTGCTGTCAGGTAAGATCCGGGTGCTTCTGGTTCTTCGCGGTTGCGAAAGCAAGTACAAAAGACGCGAGCTACTCGCTTGTCCCACGGCAACTGACAAAAGGTGTCAGGGTCAGGAATCGCCACCAGTTCCGACGCTTCGGGCCCATAGCCAATGTAGTTGCCATAGCGGTCGAGAAACAGGTTTGCCATCGCCCCATACACAAGCTGGATGCCCCGCTCCGCGACGCTTTCCCAGTGAGCCGCAGGAACCCCCTTACCCGTAATCCGCCCCGTCACTGAGACAAATTGGTAGTAGATGTACTGAATGCCCAGCTCATCAATTTTGGCGCGAACCTGTGCCACCAACTCCGCACGCCCCGGTTGAGCAACGTAGGCTTCCAGATGAGTCAAGGTTTCTGGCTTGGGAACAAGAGCAGTCACGAGTCAATCTCCTTATTGCAAATTCCAGGTCAGGTCAGGTAAGTTCGGCAGGTAAGCTCGGTAGGTAAGTTCAGCAGATAAGTTCAACAGATTCAATATAAACAGCGAAGCAGACGCAACCAAGGTTGCCCTTTCCCTGAGGCTGCTATTTCCCCAAGAAGTTAGCCAGCGAGTCGTCCATCGCCTCAATCCAGGGGGTATGGTGTACCGTCGCCACTGTCCCCGTGCAGGGAGATCGAAACGCTTGATCTCGATAACCCAAAATGCTCTCTTCCTTATCGTGTTCCCACTCCTTAAATAGCTCCGTCGTCAGTTCCCAATCACAGGCGGGATAGTCCACTTGGTCAGCCAGGTCGATGATATAGTCCTTTTGAAAGTCAATCTGCTCAAAGGGATTGGCCAGGCTCTCTTCCCGCGTCTGCCAGTGGGCAATATCGGCCGCCATCGCCTCGTCAGACGGCAGCGCGATTCGCCCCAGCATCACGTCTCGTGCATACCAGGCCTGCACGTCAAACATGCTGAACGTGTAGAACTGATCCTGCATTCCCAAATACATCAGCCTGGGATTAGGCTGCCAGAAAATGCCCTTGTAAAGAGAGCCAGGATAGAGGCGATTTTTGGTTTTTAGCCGCAGACTGTCTTCCAGAAACGGGAAACTGTGCTGATAGCCCACGCAGAATACAATCGCATCGACCTTTTTGATGCTGCCGTCCTGAAAATGCGCCACTTTGCCATCTAGCTTGGTCAGCAGCGGAACTTCTTCAATGCCCTCCGGCCATTTGAACCCCATCGGCGCAGTGCGATAGCTAATCGTGACCGACTTTGCACCGTACTTATAGGTTTGCAGCGCAATGTCTTCGGCCGAATAGCTGCTGCCCACCACCAGCAGATCCTTCCCTGCAAATTCACGGGCTTCCCGAAAGTCGTGGCTATGCAAAACTCGTCCAGGGAATTGCTCAATCCCTTCAAATTTGGGCAGGTTGGGAACCGAAAAGTGCCCTGTTGCAACAACTACAAAGTCGAAGGTTTCGCTCCGCTCCTGGTCTGCAACCAGGTCTTTGACACGAATGCGAAACTGTCCTTCGCGAAACTCTACCTGCCGAACAACCGTATTGAACTGGATATAGCGCTGGAGGTTGTTCTTTTTGGCTCGTCCCGTGATGTAGTCATACAGCACCTCACGCGGTGGGAACGAGGGAATCGGCCGCTGAAAGTGTTCGTCAAAAGTATAGTCCGCAAACTCCAGACATTCCTTCGGCCCATTCGACCAGAGGTAGCGATACATACTGCCGTGGACGGGTTCGCCGTACTCGTCTAACCCAGTGCGCCAGGTGTAGTTCCACAGTCCACCCCAGCTAGACTGCTTTTCAAAGCATACGACCTCTGGGATGTCGGCCCCTTTCAGCCGCGCTTGCTCGAAGGCTTGAAGCTGAGAGAGTCCGCAGGGGCCAGCCCCAATGATTGCCACACGAGAAGTCATCGTTTGGTTTTACCTCATTTCGACTGATGGTTGGGTTTGGAGTCAGAGGGCTGGATCGAGAGCGATCGAGCGCTCTAAATACTGGGGTTTATAGCTTGTTCCGACAAGTTGATTTTGCTAAGGCGGATACTGAATGCAGTTAAGCGTCAGGGGGGATACGGGGCGAGTTGGTCTGCGGGGCTGGCGATGGGGGGCTTTGTGAATTTTGGGCGGGTTGGATGGGGTTTTGCTCAGCTTGGCGGGGGTGTTTTGCTAGGCAAGGCTTCTGGGGCCAGGTTGCAGGGTGTTTTTAGGGGGCGATCGCCCGCCTGTCCTCTCCTATCCCCGACTCTGCGATACGCGTCTGCACCAGGGGCAGATCCACAGTGGCCAGGTGGAGTTCGAGACGGGGCTGGCCGAGCCATGAGTGATGCCAGATTAGCAGGGCGATGCCGTCGAGTCGGGCTGGAACCGCGCGATCGCCCAGCAGTGGTTGCAGGGTATACAGGGGCTTGGTCGTAGCCCGCTGGTAGAGCCAGGAAAGTCCCTGCTCAACGGGTAAGGTAAGCGCGGCAAGGTAGGGCGATCGCCCAATCCAGATCTGCGGGTGCAGCAGGGGAATTAGCCGATCTAGCGCCAAGTCTGGCGGCAGGGCAACCCGAAAGTTATTCTCACACAGTCGCAGCACCGCACAGGGGCGGTCTTGCAGCGTGGTCGTAAGGGATTGGAACGGGCTGATGTGAGCGATTTGCTCACCAAACAGGTGGCGGGCAACTTGCAGCCCGTCGATTCCGGCAAAGTCCCAGAGCGTGCGCTCGGCTGAAGGGGCAATTGGCATAGAGCGTGGCAGTGGCATAGAGCGTGCTGTCGAAGAGGCTGAAGGCAGGTAGGGCGGGAGCGATGGGCTATTGGGCTATGCTTTGACCCGGCTTTTGGTGGGGTCGTAGGGGGAAAGCGGGCCGACCGTTGCGCGATCGCGCCGTTTGATGCCATCCAGGAAACCGACCTCAACCACCATGCCCGGTTGGGCATACTCCGGAGCAATATGGGCGATCGCAATGCTGCGGTTCAGCAGGGGCGAAAACGTCCCACTCGTCACCTGCCCAATCCGCCAGGGCTGCCCTTCGGCATAGACCCCTTGCCCGCCACAGGCGACTTCGTTCCCTGCCAGGGTCAGCCCTACGGCGACAAAGGGCGGGCGCGATCGCAGCGCTTCTAGGGCAGCCCGACCGATAAAATCCCCCTTGCTCTTCAGCGCCACGCTCCACCCAATGCCCGCCTGATAGGGCGAAATCAGGTCATTAAATTCCCGTCCCGCCGCCAGCAACCCCGCCTCGATGCGGGCGCAGTCGATGGCCTGCATTCCCATCGGCAGCAGCCCAAACGGTTTACCCGCCTCCATGACCGCGTCCCACAGCGCCAATCCGTCGCGGGGGTCTACAAACAGTTCATAGCCCAACTCTCCCGTGTAGCCCGTGCGCGAAATCAACACTGGGATGCCGTCTAGCGTGCCCGTAGCAAAGCGAAAATAGCCCAGTTCCGCCAGCGTCGAGAGACCCCACGCCGAGTCAAACTGAACTCGCGGCATCAGCATTTCGCGGGAACGGGGGCCCTGCACCGACAAGTTATGCAGGCGATCGCTCGTCGGTGTAATCTCCACCACAAAGCCCTTTGCTTGAGCAACAGTTTGCAGCCACAGGGCATCAGTATCACAATTGCCCACATAGCGAAAAGCTGCTTCCCCCAAGCGAAACACAATGCCATCGTCTACCATCCCCCCGTGGGGATTGAGCAAGCAGCCATAGGCCGACTGCCCCACCGCCAGTTGGGCAACATTGCGCGAAAACACCCACTGGAGCAGCGCCAGCGCATCTGCCCCCGTGAGGTCAAACTTTCGCAACGCCGACAGATCCATCACAGCCACCCGTTCCCGCAGGGCCCAATATTCTGCTGCCTTGCCCTGCTGGGGGTAGGAGTCTGGCACCCAAAAGCCGTTGTAATCTACCAAATGCCGCGTCAAGTCTCGAATGCGGGGCGTGAAGGCGCTGTCTTGCGTCAGACGCAGCGGCAGACCGGGTGCAACCCGATGCCCCCCGGCCCTGGAAAACGAGGACGCTGCCTCATAAATGCGGACGTGAATGGGTGTGGGCTTCCAGCCGTTTACCGAGTCGATGTCGTCAGGACAGGCCGAACTGGCACAGAGCAAATCCTGGTGTGCCCTCAGCAGCACATAATCCCCCGGTCGTGACCAGGCCTCTCCCGCCAGAATCGCGCCCGCCCCATCGACCTCGGTATTGAAAAAGAAATTAATCGCAGGCCAGCCCGGCCGGGGCGCAATGCCGTAGGGCCCCAGCACTTGATTAAAGTTTTCACTGCAACTGGGATGACCCGGATAGCCCGCATCTTCGTAATAGCGACGGGTGCAAGCCAGCATAAAGCTGTCGTGGCGGCCGCAGGTATCTTGCACCACCTCCACGAGGGGCCGCATGTGCTGAGAAAAATAGTGGCTAAACAACCCCACCTGGGGCATAGACAGGCCCAGCAGCGTGCGCGTCACGGTGCCGTCCAGTTCCTCCTCGCAATCCTCACCCGCAAATGCCAGAAAATCTGAACACTGGCTGCCCTCTACGTCGATAATCTGAATGAATTGACCCGCCTTGACCCGATAGGCGATCGCCGTTCCTGGTGCAATCCGATATTCCGCGACGACAGGCGCGAGGGGCGCGGGCAGGTCGGTCGCTGGGTCTTGCACTTGCACCCAAGCCTGTTGCATCACAGCCCCCGCTACACAAACGGAAACGGTCGCCAGGGAATCCACTGGCTCCATAGCGCCGCCAGTGTGCCGTCACTCAGCAGTGCCTCTAGAGTCTGGTCTAGCGCGTGATGCAGGGCTTCATCGGCGGGTCGGAGGGCGATCGCAAATGGATGCCGCGTTTCCACAGTAAACGCCAGCCGCAGCGACGGGTCAGCTTCGGCCGCCGTAATCAGCACCAGTTCATCATCCACCAGCGCGTCGATATCGCCCGCCCGCAGCGCCGCCAACATCTCCGGCAACACCTGATCGCTCCCCGGAAAGGGCACCAGCGTCACATCCGCAAATTGCTCCCCTAGCGCCAGATTGGTGCTATCCGCCAGTCCCCCTAGCCTCATGCCCTGAAGATCGTCCGCCGTGCGAATGGGGCTGTCGGCCCGCACAATCACCGCTTCGTCATAGATTCCATAGGGCCGGGTAAAGCGGCTGTGGCTGAGGCGCTCTGCCGTCACCGCCTGGTTAAACCACACCACATCACACCGACCCGCGTGCAACGCCGTATAAAACTCAGACATGGGCAGATTTTGCCACACAGGCACCAGCCCCAGCTTGGCACACACCGCCCTAGCCACGGCGGGTTCATATCCCAACCGCTCGCCATTTTCAAGGTAGCTCATCGGGCGGGCATCAAAATCGCTAGCGGCAATCGTGAGCTGCCCCGGCGTTAGCGTTGAACATTCCATAATCTTGCACAAAAATCTTGCACAAAAATCTTGCACAAACAGACGCACCCCATTGTGCGGAACTTAGCCCTCGCAGACCGTAGCGAATTTCACAAATAGCGCCTGCGGGCAGCGCTACAGTGGCCACCAATACCAAGGGCGTAGTCGGTCGGTTGCCAGAACCGACTTGGGTTGCGCCCACATTTGACCCTGACCTCGTGATATGGCTTACTCTCCCCTCTGCCTCACCGACGCTGACATTCAGAAATTTCATGCAGACGGATTTTTAATCTTTGAGCAGTTCATTGATTTGGATCTGGTGCAACGGCTGCGCGATCGCGTCGAGCCACTGTTTCGGGGTGAGTTTGAAACGACTGTCTATCCAGACGAGTGGCACTGGCGACCAGGACTGAGCCTGCCAGACGTGACCCGCGAGATTTGCAATGCCTGGAAGAGCGATCGCACCTTTGCCAGCGTTGCTCTATCAGAAGAGGTCGGACGCATCAGCGCCCAATTAGCGGGCTGGCCAGGAGCGAGAATCGGTCAAGATAGCCTCTGGTATAAGCCACCCGGCGGCGGCAAAGAGATTGCCCTGCATCAGGATGGAGCCTACATCAACTACCTTACGCCCGCCGAAATGGTCACCTGCTGGATTGCGCTGGATGATGTCAGCCTGGAAACGGGCACGCTTCAATATGTGCGGGGATCTCACCGCTGGCCGCTGATTGATATTGCTGGGGAGTTTCATGCCCCCCAGAAGGACTATCGCTGGGCCATGCTAGAAACTGCAAAGGCAGCCGGGGTCAACGAACCAGACATCGTTCCAGTCACGATTCCTGCTGGGGGCTGCGCCTTTCACCACGGGCTATTGTGGCACGGCTCTGGCAAAAACCTGAGTGAAACCACGCCACGCCGCAGCCTGGGCATTCACACCATTAGCTCCGAAGCGCGGTTTAGCAATGTGCCCCCTGGCTATATCTACGGTCGCTACAAGCGGATCAATGACAACACCCTAGATGAGTCCTTCTTCCCCATTCTGTGGACGCGGGACGGATACCGATCGCCCCATCTGGCCAACTATTGCCGGGATGCGATCGCCCTACCAGCCCTGGATTAGCCCTGATTTAGCCTATCTCTAGCCCAATCGCAAATCTGCCGAAATACCCCCGCTCTGCTGGCACCATAGACATCAGAAGTTGCGCTCCGCCAAACTGGAAGAGGGCATCTTGATGATTCCGCTGGGCACGCTGTCCCCTGTCTATATAGGGCGTTTGACGATGAATTCGATCGGTCATAGCATCGTCAAAGTAGATCTGGGAGGTGAACTCGTAGCCGAGTGGGGCGATCGCCCCTGAGGGAGACGCGGTGCGAATCTTGAAGTGAATATGAACGGTTCTGCCAGGATACCAACCCGGATAGATAGTCCTGAACTCGGCCACACCGTTTTGATCAGTCCGCTGGTAGCCCCGTAGAAATGCCTGACCTGTGGTGTCTGACTGGCGATCGCGCACGCCAGAGTATACGCCCGCTGCATCACAGTGCCAAACATCAACCACAGCATTGGGCAGCGGCGTACACATGCGGGGGCCTTCCGGCTGAAGACTTCCCACCTGAAAGACCTGAAAAAGCAGCCCTAAAGGTACCCCCGAACTGATCCGCCCTGTGGCAGGGTCAGTGCGAAGATCAGCCCGATTGAGCTGCGTATCAACAAAGAAAGGCCCGGCCGTCTGCTGGGGCCGCACAATGCAATCGAGCAGGGCTTCTGCATTCGCCGAGCTAGATGACGCAACGGGTGGCAACACTTCTGTCTGACGGGAACATCCAAATAGCGCCGTACCCGCAACGCCTCCCAAAAAGCCAAGGACTTCTCGCCGAGACCGTACAAGCCCGCCAATTGGGGAGCGTGGAATCACTGGCGATCGCAGTTGGTTCATAGCGCTAACTCTTTTGAATGCAGGCTCGTTGGATACAGGCTCAGTCATTTGCGGACACTCGCACTTAATCCACAACTCCAATCCATATCAATGTTAGACCTCCTGCACGAAGTTAGCCCCCCTGCACGAAGACCCTTTGAGGGTTTGAATCGTTGCGCGGCTTTACCACACGACGATTCACGCAGGAGGGTCCTAAGTCAATCCCTCTAAATCCCCCTTTTTGAGGGGAATCTCCAGAGCGGCTCAGCCCAGTTCCCCCCTGAGAAAATGCGGGCTAAAGGGAGAACAAAGGGCCTTAAAACACACCCTAGGATTGCTGCTTAAAAGAGGCCAGCCATTCGCGGAGTTGCTCAGCAGCCACCTCACGTCCGCCCAGCCCAAAGGCAATGGCCAGCGCCACGGCGATCGCCCCTAGCAGCAGACCAAACGCCAGCGCCACAATATTGGTAGCAATGCCCATCTGCTGAAGCGCCATCGCAGAAACCAGCGCAATAATCGCAATTCGAGCCGCTTGCGCCAGGATTCGCGCCTGCCGACCGCCCGATCCCGCAATCAGACCAAAAGCCAAGTTCGCCAGGTACAGCCCCACGCCAAACACAATGACACCCACCAACACGCGGGCCGACACTGCCAAAATGCCATTCACAATTGCCGTTAGCTGCTGGAACTGCAACACCTCAGCCGCTGCGACAGCAGCAAACAGCATAATGCCCACCAGCGCCAGAATGCCGACGATTTCCGAAGGGGTGCGCCGAGGCAGCGTAGCAGCAGGCTGAACAACGGTGGGTTCTCCCCCCGGCGTTGCATCATGGGTCGGGCCAGAGGGCGGCGGGACGACCGTGGCTACGGTTTGTCTCGGCAGCCCCATCCATTCAAACACGTTGTTGAAGCCGAAGCTGGTCAGCAGATTTGTCACCAAGTCTGCAATAAATCGCCCGATGACATAGAACACGATCAGCAGCACCGCCGCCGTAAAGATGCGGGGCAACGCGGTCAAAATATCGTTCAGCATGGCGATCGCCGGGTCGGAAATCGCCCGAATGCCCAGCGCTTGCAGCGCCGCGATCGCCGTCGGGATTAAAATCAGCACATAGACCAGCGTGCCAATCAGGCCAGAGAGCGACAGCGCCCCCTGAGCGCGGGAAAGCCCAAACTGAGTGCCCAGCCGATCGACCCGCGCCGCCCGCAGCAGATTTGTCACAATGTTTCGCACAATTTGGGCAATAAACCAGCCCGCCGCACCGATGGCGATCGCACTCAAAATTCGCGGCAAAATCACCAAAAAGTCATTGAGCAACGTCTGCACAGGCTGCAACGGCCCCTGCAATTGCAGCACATCTAAAATCAGCGGCAAGAAAAACAAAAAGACAAACCAATACAGCACATTGCCCAGCGTTTCGCTCAGCAGAAAAGGGCTTTCTGCAACGGGCTGTCGAGAGGCATCAACCACGCCCGCCTCTACTTCCCCAGAAGCCCCATCGGGATCGACCATTCCCGCCTCTGCCTCTTTGGCGGCCACATTGAGTTTTTCATCTAGCCCAAATCGAGCCAAGCCGCGAGTGACCAAAACCTTGACTAGGCTTGCCAAAACCCAAGCCAAAGCCACCAAAATTGCAGCACCACCCAGCCGAGGCAAATAGCTGAAAATCTGCTGGAGAAAATTATTCAGGGGTTGCGAGACAACATCCAGCCGCAGCGCATTCAGAAACGCCACGATTGCAAAGGTCATAATGACCCAAAACACCAGCGCTGCGCCCCATTGCTCCACCGAGGGACGAGCCGTTGTTCCAGCGGGTAAAAAGGCAGCCCCTAGGCGATTGTCCAGGTTCGTTCGCAGCAAGATTCGCTTGGTAATCGAAGCGGCGATCGCCGCCAGAACCCAACCCGCAATGAGAATTAAAATTGCACCCAGCAGACTGGGCAAAAAGCTCCCCAATTGAGTGTTGATATTTGTTAGAAAAGCAGGATCAAGCGCCATAAGACCATTCAAATACAAGAGAACAGTTAAACCGTCTAAGAAAACCTTAGAGGTTCTTATGAAACCTTAGGGAAACTTAAGAGAAACTTAGAGAATCTCCGAAAACAATCTCTAAGGACTGACAGTATTTCCAACAGTATTTCTAACAGGATTTCCAAGTTTATGGAAACGTAGGATGTGAAAATCCTAAACCCCGACGACTAGCAGCTAGAACCTAACTTGCCTAGAAAACACTATCCTGCTGAAAATACCCAGTCAAAAGTATGTTAATAGCCTCCTAAAGGAAATCCATCACCCCATCGACAGACAATTCTTTAAGATAAGAAAAAATCATAGTGAACACAACCTGATTGACGGACAAAACCCCTGCGAGTTTGATCCGCTCGTCGGTTGGGTCAGCATCAGCGTAACCCAACCCAATCTAAATCAGCGTAACCCAACCCAATCTAAGCTGGCAGTAGGTTTGATGTTGCTTAACCTGGCCCAGGCAAAAAGATTTGTTAGTCAACCAACACAGATTATCGGTTTTGCTTTGGGGATCTGTGAGTAGTAGAACACATTCAGGACTTACACATCTGCGATGAATTTTTTGGATTTCGGACCATTTCTCGCGGGCTGCACCCGCGAGAAATAGTCCAACTGCGTAAGCCCTAATATTGAGTAGTAGAACACATTCAAATCCGAAAGACTCTACGCCGCCTGCTGAGTGGACGGCGCAGGGTTTAGGATCTATTTTTAATTTGATCTATTTACTTACCAGCTTTAATTTCACGTTCAATTTCGCGATGGAAAGCCGAAAACTGGAGCAGCGTTATAAACTGGGCGGAATCAGGGGCTTGGGCTGACGAATTTGATCGGCAGTGCTTTTGATCACGCTGGCAATAGGCACCGCCACCAACAGCCCCAGCACGCCGCCCACCTTGCCACCCAAAAACAGCGCCGCAATCAGCCAGATAGGATTCAGCCCAATGGTTTCGCCCATGAGTCGGGGCGAGAGGAGAATGTCATTGACCTGGCCAATGGCGATCGCCGTAATCAGCACCCGCACGCCCTGCCCAAAGTCTTGCAACGCCACGATGATGCTAATCACCACTGTAGCCACCGCGCCGCCGTAGGGGATCAGCGTCGCCAGCCCCATCGTTACGCCAAATAGGACGGCGTAGGGCACGCCCCACACCAGCAGCCCCACCGTTTGCGCCACGCTGAGAATGCCCGCCAAAATCGCCTGCGTGCCAAAATAGCGGCGAAAGGTGGTCTGGATCGAGTCTTGCAGCGTTTCATTCCAGGGGGCGGGTAGCCAGCTAAAAATGCCGTCCCAGGCTGCCTCGCCGCCTACCAGGATGAAGATCGTCAGCACAATAAAAAACAGCACATTGATCAAACTGGTGATGGTTTCTGTCAAAATGCCCAGCAGCTTGCTGCCCGCAATTTGAAACACGCTGCCCAGTTGGTTAATCGTCTGATTGAGCAGGTCGGAAAGCTGGATCGGCAAGTTCTGGGCGATCGCCCATTCCCGCAGCGCCCGCAGTTGCAGTTTGCCAGAGTCGATCAACTGCGGCAGGCTAGCCACCAGGGCGCTCAACTGTTGCAGCAGTAGCGGGCCGAGCGTCACCGCCACCAGCGTCAGCACCAGCAGCGACACCACAAGGACGAGGGCGATCGCCCAGCCGCGCGGCAGTCCCCGCTTTTGCAGCGCCAGCGCCGGAATATCCAGCAAAAATGCAAAGATCGCAGCCGAGCCGAGAATTCCGACAAACGGGCTGAGATAGTCCAGCAGCAACAGCAACAGCCAGAGATTCAGAAATCCCAAGGGAAACAAAATCCACAGTCGCAGCCAACCCGGAAGAGCTTTGAAGGATGCAAACATGAATGCCAAAGATATACAAAGGAGACGCTTCCCTAAGATTTTGCATCATTCTCAACCGAGAGGCTCATGGCAATTTCGGATTTTGGATTTTGGATTTTGGATTTTGGATTACCGACCCGTGCCTTACAAGCGCACTTCCTGATCGCGGATGGGTTCACTGACTTTTTCGTCTAGGGCCTGACGAGCCACGCGGGTTACGTAGACCGTCACCGCCACCGTCGCAATCAAGCCGATAATCCGAATCGCCCACTGCACAGTCGGATTGGTCGGCTGTCCTTCGCTGCCGATGCGAGCCAAGTCGCCTGCCAGCGAACCCAGATAAACGTACATAATCGTGCCGGGAATCATGCCGATCGATCCCAGCGCGTAGTCCTTCAGCGAAACGCCCGTAATGCCAAAGGCATAGTTCAGCAGATTAAAAGGGAATACGGGCGAAAGTCGAGTTAAAAGGACGATCTTGAAGCCTTCATTGGCAACCGCACCATCGATTGCGGCAAACTTTTGGTTTCCGGCGATTTTTCGGCTGATCCAGCCCCGCGCCAGATAGCGACCCACCAAAAACGCGGCGATCGCCCCCAGCGTTGCCCCAATGAACACATAGAGCGACCCCCACACCACGCCAAACACCACACCCGCACCCAGCGTCAGAATCGACCCCGGCAAAAAGGCGACAGTTGCAAGGATATAGATCCCAATGAACACCAGCCCGCCCACCACACCCAGCCCGTCAACCCACTGCAAAGCGTTTCGCAACAGCTCCTGCGGGTTAAATCCGCCAGAACTTGCAGCCTCCTGGGCCAGCACCGGAAAACTCAGCAGGAATGGGGCGATCGCGCTCATGACAAACCAAACCATCCGTTGCAACGCTCGATTTCGTCGGACTGATTGTGAAACTATCATAGGTGTCCTTCTAGAGTGTCCTTCTAGCTAAACTTCGTCAACAACTTTAGAAATGCCTGCGTGCGGGGCGTGAGCAGCGTGCGGCGATAGGCATCAGCGGCTTTTTTGATGCCTTCGGCCTGGGTGGGATAGGGATGAATCACACCGGAGAGGGCGCTGAGTCCCTGCTTGGTGGCGATCGCCAGCGTCACTTCGCTAATCATTTCCCCCGCATGACGCGCCACAATCGTCGCCCCTAGAATTTGATCCGACCCGCGCTTGTGCATGATTTTCACAAATCCCTCAGTTTCGCCATCGGCCAGGGCGCGATCGACCGAAGAAAAGGGAATTTTGATGGTGTTCGTGTCCAACCCCTTCGCCTGCGCGTCCTGCTCGTACAGGCCAACATGGGCGATCTCAGGGTCGGTATAAGTCACCCACGGCATGACCAGGCTGCTGAGCTTGCTACGGCCCAGCCCAAAGGGGGCAAACAGTGTGTTTTTGATCACGATGCGGGCGGCAGCATCGGCAGCGTGGGTAAATTTCCAGTCCATGCAAATATCACCAGCAGCGTAGATACGCGGGTTTGTGGTTTGCAAGTAATCGTTCACCTGAACGCCCCTGCGCGGGTCATAGTTCACGCCCACCGCTTCCAGATTTAACCCTTCCACATTGGGCGCACGGCCTGCCCCCACCAGGATCTCGTCCACCACCACTTTGTGAACCATGCCGTTCTGGCTGTATTGGATGACTTTGCCAGCGCTGGTCTGCTCGACTTGCTCCAGTCTGCAACCCAGCACCAGATCAATCTTTTCGTGAAGAAACTGCTGTTGCACGATCTCTGCCGCGTCCGCATCCTCGCGGTCGAGCAGGTGCGAATTCTTGTGCAGAATGGTCACTTGGCTGCCCAATCGATGAAACGCCTGCGCCAGTTCGCAGCCGATCGGCCCGCCGCCAACTACCGCCAGTCGGTTGGGTCGCTCGGTGAGCGAAAACACGGTTTCATTGGTCAGATAGCCCGCTTCTTCCAGTCCCGGCACCTTGGGGCGAACAGCCCGCGCCCCAGTCGCGATGACGGCTTTTTTGAACCGAAGTTGAGCGCCATTGACGGCGATCGCCCCCTCATTTACAAACTCTGCATTTCCCAAAAACACATCGATGCCGATCTTGCGAAAGCGCTCCGCCGAGTCGTGATGGCTGATGCCTGCGCGAATCTTCCGCATTCGCCGCATTACGGCCGCAAAATCTACATCCACTTGCTCAGGTGGACGAACGCCAAAAGACATTGCATCGCGAATGTCGGCCGCCGCCCGCGAGGAACGGATCAGACACTTCGACGGAACACAGCCCACATTCAAACAATCTCCCCCCATCAGGCTACGCTCGATTAGCGCCACCTTTAGTCCCAGCCCCAGCCCTGCGGCCCCAGCGGCCACCACCAGCCCCGCAGTGCCAGCGCCAATCACCACCAGATCGTACATAGGGGCGGGCGTTGGGTTCCTCCAGTCGGGCGGATGAACATAGGACATCAGCGATTGGTTATATTCATCCAGCGGCTGAAGCGCGGGTTCCTGGCTAATGAATTGAGTCATGGCTAGATTCTCTAGAGGCAGGGCTAGGAAGATTAGGCGGGTAGGAATCTAAACTTTGGCTAAGCGATCGCCGAGCAATGCGCGTGATTTGAACTGTGACTCCAATGGTCGCAAGCAAACCCAAAAGCTTGACTGCCCAATGGAGCATTTGCACGGGGAAGCTAACGGTTTCGGGCATATCGAGCGGCATATGCAGCGCTGCAACATCACCCACCAACGATCCAAAATAAACATACAGGACGGTTCCTGGAATCATCCCCAGGGAACCAATCACGTAATCCTTGAGAGAAACACAGGTAATCCCGAATACATAGTTCAGTAAGTTAAACGGGAAGACAGGCGAGAGGCGCGCTAGAAATACAATCTTCAGCCCTTCCTGGGCGATCGCCGCATCCATCGCTTTGAATTTGGGGTGTGCTTGAATCCACTGGCAAATCCAGCCTCTGGCAACATAGCGCCCAATCAAAAAGGCAAACACCGCACCCAGTGTCGCGGCAATCAGCACATACACGGTTCCCCAGACCAACCCATATAGCGCCCCACCGCCCAGCGTCAGCAACGCTGCTGGAATAAATAGAATGGTTGCCAGATTGTAAATCACCATAAAGGCGAGGATGCCCGTGGCTCCCAAATTCTTGACCCACAGCAAGAGGTTTGGCAGCAGAACCGGGAGGTTAACGTGCTGAGTGGCGATCGCCAGCGCAATCGCCAGCCCCAAACCGATTGCTCCCAATAGCCAAAATCTGGATTTCCTAACGTGCGATCGCGCCATCGGTATTTATCGGTAGCCAGAAGTGCCTTATTTTGTCAGCGTTTTCAACCCGTTGTACGACGTTATAGCCCGAAAGGATTTTAGATTTCTGAGGATACGCTGAAGGCCTGCTAATAGTTTGAGCAGAAAGCGGCGATCGCCACCGGATTTTTCCCCGCCCTGCGACGCGACTCCCCAGCGTTGAAGCAATGCGGCTAGGATAGAACGGTTTGAAGGTGGCAAAAGGGGTAGCAAAAGGCGATGGCGAGTCCGGTTTCCCAACAACAAGGCGAGTCTCAGCGATTGGGGCAAGGGTTGACTGCTGCGGCAATCTGGGCCCAGATGCAGCGGCGGTTGGGCAATCTAGATTCCTCAGAACCGCCAGAAGATTCCCTGCCGCTGCGGGTGCTGGTACAGGCGATGGTAATCGTCGGCATCATTGCTGTGGATGTGTCGGCCGCCGATGTAACCGATGCGCTAGGCGTGAGCCTCTGGGCCGTGCCAATGAGCGCCATAGGCGGAGCCTGGAGTTGGTCGCGTCGCCGCAGCCGCAACATTCCGGTGAAATTCTGCATTGCGATCGCCATGCTGATAGCCCTAGCAGTCTTCTTTGTGCGGCTGGTGGCCGAGCGCAACGACACACGCCTAGCCCTGGCAGAACTGCTGATTCAGCTCCAGGTGTTTCACAGCTTTGACCTGCCGCGCCGCAAAGATTTGGGCTATTCCATTGTGATTGGCCTGATCTTGATGGGCGTAGCGGCAACGCTCAGCCAGACGTTTTGGTTTGCGCCGCTGCTGATTGCCTTTGTGGCGCTGGGCATTCCGGCGCTGGTGTTGGACTATCGCTCGCAGCTTGGGGTTGCGCCCAAAACGATGCGGCGCATTCGCCAGAGCTTGCCGCTGCGGCCGCTGGCAGGTGTGGTAGGCATTACCCTAGCGCTGGGGCTGCTGATTTTCGCCTTTTTGCCCCGGCTGCCGGGCTATCAACTGCGGGCATTTCCAGTCAGTGCGCCGATTGAGTTTGAAGGACAGTTTGACGGCGGCACGATTATCAACCCTGGCTATGTGCGCGATGGTCGCGCCAGCACAGGCAGCGGCACGGGCGCAAACGGTAATGTGGAGGGCGGAGAGGGGCAGGTTGATGCGGATTTTTACTACGGCTTTAATCGCCAGATGAATCAGAATCTGCGCGGATCGCTGACTCCCAGGGTGGTGATGCGCGTGCGATCGCAGTCTGAGGGCTTTTGGCGGGTAATGGCGTTTGACCGCTACACAGGGCAAGGCTGGGAAGTGTCGCGGGATGGCGAAAATGACGTGCAGGTGCTAGAGCGATCGCCCTGGAACTATCGCCAAATTCTGCCCTGGTCGGTGACGCTAAACCAGACACGGGAGGTGATTCAAACCTTTACCGTCGTGGCCGATTTGCCCAACCTCATCCCTGCCCTATACGAAGCCAAAGAGCTATACTTTCCCACGCGCCAGATCGCCATCGATCCCGAAGGAGCGCTGCGATCGCCCATTCCCCTGTCGCAGGGGTTGACCTATACCGTCGTGTCGGAAGTGCCCCTCCGCGATCGCACCCGGCTACGCACGGCCACCCCGATTAACCCGCCGACCATTACCGACTATTACCTGAATGTACCAGCGGCGATCGCCCCCCGCATTCGCCAAACCACCGAGGCCGCGCTGGCCAAGTCGCCCACCCCCATCACCGCACCCTACGAAAAAGCCCTCTACCTGGCACAATATCTCAAGCAAAACTATCGCATTCTGCCCGATCTGCCCTTTTTAGAAGAAGGCGAGGATTTGGTCGAGGCGTTTCTCTATAAATACCAAGGTGGCTATCCCGATCACTTCTCAACAGTGCTAACCGTCATGCTGCGTTCCATCGGCATTCCGGCGCGGCTGGTGGTTGGGTTTGGCGCGGGCGAGTTTAACCCATTCACGGGCTATTACGTCGTGCGAAACACCGATGCCTTCGCCATGACGGAGGTTTATTTCCACAAATACGGCTGGTTCGCCTTCAACCCAATTCCCGGTGCAGACGTGATCCCCACCTCGGTCGAAGAGTCGCAGGTATTCGCCACGCTGAAGAAATTTTGGGAGTGGGTCGCGGGCTGGCTGCCGTCACCCGTGTCGGGCTTCTTGAACGGGCTGCTAGAGGCGATCGCCCAGGGCTTTGGCTGGCTCATGTCTACCCTGACGCGCTGGTTTACGCGGGGCTGGGTAGAACTGCTAACGGGACTGATTGGGCTGACGGTGGCGGCATTTTTGGGCTGGCTGGGCTGGAGCGGATGGTCATCCTGGCGCGATCGCCGCTGGCTCAACTCCCTCGCCCCCGCCGATGCGCTATATCAGGAAATGCTGCGCTGGCTGGCCGACCAGCACATCCGCAAGTCGCCCAGCCATACGCCGATGGAGTTTGCCCGCATCGCCCAGCAGCAGCAGCCCGCCCACGGGGAACTCATCCACCAGATTTCGCAGTCCTACGTGATGTGGCGTTATGGCGGCCGGGTGGGCGATCTGTCGCGCTTGCGGCAGCGCTTGCAGCAGGTGAGACAAGAAGGGCGATCGCTTAAACTATCGCTTAAACCAAGGAGCCACTACCCAGAACGGAGATTAAAGATTTGAAATATGCATTTCCCGGTGGGGAATGGGAAATTATAATGTGCGATGCGATATTCAATCTGTGATATTCTCCTCAGATAGCCTCTTAAGCTCTTAAGATAGTTTCTTACGTCGCTTACAGAATCCCTCGTATGTACCCAGGTTTTCAGTGCCTAAGGCATCACGCTTCATGCACTTAGGGTCGCCTACACAGCGTTCGTCATCCAGTTTTTCAGCTCCATCCTAACGTTTAGAGAGGTCGTTTCCCTTGTCCCGTCGCTATCTATTCACATCCGAATCCGTTACCGAAGGCCATCCCGATAAAATCTGTGATCAGATTTCGGACTCGATCCTTGATGCTTTGTTGACCCAAGACCCCAACAGCCGAGTTGCCGCAGAAGTCGTCGTCAACACAGGTCTGGTACTGATCACCGGAGAGATTTCTTCCAAAGGCACAGTGAACTACGTTGATCTCGTCCGCCAAAAGATTGCAGAAATTGGCTACACCGACTCGGTGAATGGCTTTTCGTCCAATAGCTGCGCGGTGCTGGTAGCGCTCGATGCCCAGTCGCCCGACATCGCCCAAGGCGTAGACAAAGCCCATGAGCAGCGATCGCAGTGCAGTGAAGAAGAACTCGATGCGATCGGTGCAGGTGACCAGGGATTGATGTTTGGCTTTGCCTGCAACGAAACCCCCGAACTCATGCCCCTGCCGATTAGCCTGGCCCATCGCATCTCGCGCCGCCTCGCCGCCGTACGAAAGTCGGGCCAGCTTCCCTACCTGCGCCCCGATGGCAAAACCCAGGTGACGGTAATTTACGAGGACGGTCGCCCCGTTGGTATTGACACGATTCTTGTTTCTACCCAGCACACTGAAACCATCGATGACATTACCGACCCAGTAGCAGTCCAAGCCAAAATTCGAGAAGACCTCTGGCAAACTGTGGTGCAGCCCGTTTTTTCGGATATCGCCATCAAACCCGATAGCGGTACACGCTTTTTGGTAAACCCCACGGGTAAGTTTGTAATCGGCGGGCCCCAGGGTGATTCAGGTCTGACGGGCCGCAAAATCATTGTGGACACCTACGGCGGCTACTCTCGCCACGGTGGCGGCGCGTTTTCGGGCAAAGACCCCACCAAGGTTGATCGCAGCGCTGCCTATGCCGCCCGCCACGTAGCCAAAAATATCGTTGCCGCTGGGCTGGCAGACAAGTGCGAAGTGCAATTGAGCTATGCGATTGGCGTGGCGCGTCCCGTCAGCATCATGGTAGACACCTTTGGCACAGGCAAGATTGACGACGAGCGTCTGCTGGAAGTGGTGAAGCAGCATTTTGAGCTGCGTCCAGCAGGCATCATTCAGACCTATAACTTGAGCCGACTGCCTGCGGAGCGAGGCGGACGGTTCTACCAGGATGTCGCCGCCTATGGTCACTTCGGTCGCACCGATCTGGATTTGCCTTGGGAGCAGCTTGACAAAGTAGACGCGCTGAAGCAAGCAGCCGGAGCGCTGCTGTCTGGCATGTTGAGCTAAGTTGCCGACTCAACGCTTTTCGTCCTGCCCTCGATAGAGTAAAGTGGCATCCTACCCAGCCAGGGTGTCCTTACTCTGTCGATTTCTCTACTGATGCCGAAATCCTCCCCAGAGGCGCTGCCAAACTCGTCTCAAAACCATCGCGCCGCGTTTCTGTCCCTGCTCCTGCTGACGACAATCTGGGGCTATAACTGGGTGGTGATGAAGATTGGTATTGCCTATGCGTCGGCGCTGGATTTTGCGGCGATGCGTCTGGCGCTGGGGGCGCTGAGTCTGTTTTTGGTGTTGATTGCCCTGCGAAAGCCGCTGAAGCCGAAGGCTGTGCCCGGAACGATTTTGCTGGGGCTGATGCAAAACACCGCCACCGTAGGGTTGATTACCTGGGCACTGGTGAATGGAGGCGCAGGTAAAACGGCCGTACTGAACTACACGATGCCGTTTTGGTTGCTGCTGTTTTCATGGATTTTTTTGAAAGAAAAGCTAAAGCGATCGCAGTGGTGGAGCGTGGGCATGGCAGTGACGGGTCTGGTGCTGGTGCTGCTGCCGCTGGATTTGTCGAGTGGGCTGGGCAGCAAGATCATCGCCGTGGGCGCAGGCATTTGCTGGGCGATTAGCGCGGTGCTGGCGCGGGTGCTGCAACGCGACCAAGAGCTAGACTTGCTCTCAATGTCGGCGTGGCAGATGCTATTTGGCAGCATTCCGCTGGCGATCGCCGCCTGGATCATTCCCACTCAGCCGATTGTCTGGTCGCCGACCTTCATTGCCGCGCTGCTATACAATGCCGTCCCCGCAGCGGCGATCGCCTGGCTCCTCTGGTTCTACGCGCTGAATAACTTACCTGTCGGTACGGCGGGCCTGTCTACCCTGGCGGCCCCGGTGATCGGCGTGCTGGCGGCGTGGCTGCAACTGGGCGAGCGGCCGAGCGGCATAGAAGGGCTGGGTATGGTGCTGATTTTAGTAGCGCTGACGGTGAACGCAGTGCAAACCATTCGAGGCGAGCGGCGAGGTAAGAATCCGACAGAAGTTAGACCCTGACTGATGTGGTTGGGATCAGCCTAGAATTGACGAATTCCCGCCCTTCCCAAATCTACACACTGTATCCGCTTCTACCGAACCCCCTGCCCAAATCCGCTAAGGTCAAAGCAATTTGGGGATAATGTTATCTGAATTACATTACTCACCAATCGATTCGTAAATCGTTAAACCAACATGGGGCTGAGTGCGAGGGGCAAAACGTAATGCGCCTGGAGCAGTTGAAGGCATTTTTGGCAGTGGCAGAAACGGGCAGTTTTCAGCAGGCGGCGCTGCGCTGCGGCGTGACGCAATCTACCGTGAGTCGCCAGATTCAATCTTTGGAAGCAGATTTGGGAATGCCTCTGTTTCATCGCAGCACTCAGGCAAAGCTGACAGTGGCGGGCGATCGCCTGCTGCCACGAGTTCGCAAAATCTGCCAGGAGTGGACGAACGCCACCCAGGAGCTAGGGGAACTGCGGGCGGGCAAACAGCCAGAACTCTGCGTGGCGGCGATGCACTCGCTCTGCGCCTATTCGCTGCCGCCTGTGCTTCAGCAGTTTTGCCAAGATTATCCAGAGGTGCAACTGCGGGTGACGGCCTTGGGGAGCGATCGCGCGTTGAAGGTGCTGCGCGACGGGCTAGTGGATCTGGCAATCGTGATGAACAACCGCTTTGTGGCAAACAGCCCAGAAATGGTCGTGGAAGTGCTATATGACGAGCCGATCAAGCTGCTGATGGCGGCAGATCACCCCCTGGCAAGCTACGACGCAGTGCCCTGGACAGACCTGGCCCGCTATCCGCAGGTGGTGTTCAAAGACGGCTACGGAATGCAGCGCATCGTGCAGGAGCAGTTTACCCGCCGAGGAACGCCGCTGCGGGCCGCGCTGGAGCTAAACACGCCCGATGCCTTTCGCGGCGTGGTGCGCCAGGGTGAGATGCTGGCGCTCTTGCCCGAATCGGCGCTGGTCGAGGCTTACGACGATCCGGCGCTGGCGATTCGCCCGGTTGCGACGGATGCCCATTCTGCCGTGACTGATCCGCCGCTAACGCGCCAGGTGGTGATGGTGACGACGAGCGATCGCCTGCAAATCCCGCCCATCCGCCATTTCTATAACCTGGTCCTGTCTCAACTGCCACAGCGCATCCGCCAGCAAACCCTGACCCCTGCTACTCCTTAATTCCAATCCCTCCTCATTTGGCATGAGCCACGCCTTTAGAACGCTGCTGCGAAAAGTCGGCAGCGGCCCCCACACCAGCCAAGACCTGACTCGCGAGGAAGCTGCCGCCGCGACGCGCATGATGCTGCTGCAAGAGGCCACGCCCGCCCAGATTGGCGCGTTTATGATTGCCCACCGCATCAAGCGCCCAACAGGAACAGAACTGGCCGGAATGCTAGATGCTTACGATGAGTTGGGCCCAAAGCTGCAATCCATCGGCGATCGCCCTGTGCTGATCCTCAATGCGCCTTACGACGGGCGCGATCGCACGCTGCCGCTGAGCCTGGTCACGGCTTTGGTCTTGATCGCAGCGGGTCAGCCCGTGATCCAGCACGGTGGCGACATCATGCCCACCAAAGAAGGCGTGCCCCTGGTTACCCTATGGGCAGGGCTGGGCGTAGATTGGTCGCAACTTTCCCTCAGCCAAGTTCAGAGCATTTTATCTAGCACAGGCATGGGCTTTGTCTACATGCCCGTTCATTTTCCGCTGGCGCAAGCGTTAGTGACATATCGCGACCAAATTGGCAAGCGACCGCCCTTTGCCACGCTAGAGCTAATCTGGTCGCCCTACGCTGGGCAAAGCCACATCGTCGTTGGTTTTGTGCATCCACCCACCGAAGGCATGGCGCAGACAGCCTTTGCGCTGCGCGGAACATCCCTCTACACCACAGTCAAGGGGCTGGAGGGAAGCTGCGACCTGCCGCGAGAGCGCACCGCCATCATTGGATTTAGCACTGCGTCGCCCGACACGCTGGAGCGGCTGCACCTGCACCCCTCCGATTACAATCTGGGCGGCAAAAATGTGCCCCTGAGCAGCCCCGCCGCCGCAGTCGAAACCATGCTCCAGGTATTGCAGGGCAAACCCTCGGAACTGCGGGAGTCGGTAATGTGGAACGCAGGCTTTTATCTATGGCGCTGCGGCAAAGTAGAAACCCTGACAGAGGCGATCGCCCTCGCCGGACAACTGCTAGATCAGGGTTCTGCATGGCAGGCCCTCACCCGCCTGCGACAGGCTACTAGCGCCCCCTGCCCCGTTTAGGATCAGGCTCCTTGCACCAGCCCCCAAATTCTTTTCTCGTCATGAGGGGTCAGACTCTCGTGCGGGTTGCAGCGCCATCGGCCTATGCTCGGAAGGCAGCTTTCTGGTGTATCGAGTGCGATCGCCCAGGCTTTTGCCTCAGTGTTTTCACGCAAACTTTGCGATTAAAACACAGGTCGCCAAACTTGGCGCATTCTCTTATAAAACACCAGAGAGCCAGCGGAAAACCGAGGAGTGACCTATAGGACTGAAAATGCCAAAACTGCAACCCATTCAGCTTGAAGACGGCAGCATTTTGTACGTCGAAACCACGGACGATACCCAGGCAATTGATGTGCCTGCGAACGGCGGCGGCAATGGAACTGGATACCCCACCGAACCATCAGAAGAAGTATCTCGCACGTCAAAAGGATGGACTCGAAGCAACCCGAATACTCAAATGGCGCAGAGTTTTCAAGCCATCGAAAACACGATCAAAACCTATACGCAGCATACCCTCAACGCTTTTCGAGGCGCTGCAATGGCAGATGTGAAAAAAGTCACGCTGGAATTTGGGGTAAACGTCAGCGGCGTAGCAGGTGTACCGTATATCGCCACAGGGACGGCCGGTTGCAACATCAAAATCGTAGTCGAGTGCGCCTTTCCTGAACGCACCCCTCCAGGCCCCCAGCCCCAGGCATCTCAGTTGCCCAGAGAAATACCGCCCTCGGCAAGAATGTCCGCTACTCGTGAACCCAACGGGGCGAGTCATGGAACCAGACCCACACCACCGCCCCGCTCTACGCCATAGCAAAATCATGGCGAGATTAAGCAACACAAAAACAGGACTAAGCCCCACAAGACTCTGATTAAACGAGACTCTGATTAAACGAGACTTCAATCAAAGCTGATCAAACGGAGTGCCAGTCCATCAAACCCAACCAAGAAAAACCCCCTGGATTCCAGGGGGTCATTCACTCTTCGACACAAACCAATGTTTTGTGATTAGACCACGTGACGACTTCAGAAAGACACACCCTGACGCTCTGAAAAGTTGCCCTTTTCAATCTTTAGAAACCTTAGAAATCTATAGAATCCTGTCAGGCTCCTATGCAATGGCTGGCCTTAGACAAGGCTACGCGGCTCCTAGATTCATCCAGAGCAACTATCCAAAAGGCTTAAGACTCGTAAGTCACACCGCGATACTTCAGATTATGGACACCGTGCTTTTTTGGGATTGCGGCATGAATCGCAGTCCGAACCTGGATGCCGCGATACATCCGTTCACCAGGCATAGACGCTACTGAGCCTTGGAGTCTTTCGGGATTGTATTCGTAGCTGGCAAAGCGATAGGTAAGTTGCATAGTGACCTCCATGAGCCGAAGCGTTGATGGTAGATGATTGACAGGAAGCAGTCTAAACCGGGGCTATTGGGCAGCAAGCACTTGGTTGGCGAACGACAGTGCAAATCAGTAGTGCAAACATTAGTGCAAATCAGTAGTGCAAATCAGTCAACCAAGTAAGTTAACAGGCTAAGCAAGCTAAGCAAGTTAAGTAAGTACGTTATCTACGCAAATATACTGGGTATGTGGGAGCGAGAAAGCAGTTGAGGAAAAAGCAAACCTGAAGCGAAGGGGCGTTGCATTAAGGGGGGCTTGCTTAAGGCGCGTTTCAGGTTTGCCAGAAATTTTGGAGGCAAATTTCGAGAGATGAAGTGGTGTGAGACACGCTGAGCAACTAGCTACCGTAAGCAACGCCGCGATATTTCAGAGGAAAATCTGTCGAGCGCGTGATGGTAGGGGTCGCTGAGTTAACCTTTGCGCCGCGATAGGTCAGCGGCTCTGAAGATTTCCGGCTGGACGGGTGGGAGGCCTCAAGTTGGGCGGCGGTGTAAGCGTAGTTGACAGAGCGGTAGGTGAGTTGCATGGTTGTGTCTCCTTGAGGGTGAGCCAGGAAAGATGCGGTGGGGGCTGTCTGGCGTCTTGCTTTATGTCTTAGTTTTATGCCGTTTCCCCCATCGGGTCGATACAGAAAAGTTAGGGAGTTTTGGCAAGGGTGATCCTTAACTTTTGGGCGATCGCCCCTACATGCCCTAACTTTCGTCGAGGGACTTCCCCAGACTCGTGCAGCGTTGGAGCCTAGCTTTAGGGTAAATCTCTACGGGATTTACCCCGAAACTAGAAGTTGACCAACCATTAGCCCAAAGACAGATGAAGAGAGGGGGGCATCGGGGCATATTAAATTTAACTAAACCTTGACATTTCCTCGAAATGGTAGCTTAAAATACAGATTGAAAGGCTATAGTTGTACTGTAAAGCGAATACTGTAAAGCGAATACTGTAAAGCGAATACTGTAAAGCGAATACTGTCAGGCAGACAGGTAGACACCTTAAGGCGAATACCCTAAGGCGGACACCGTCAAGTGAGCGCTGTAAAGCGAACAAGCTAGACCGATTGACCCAAACCTGATTGACCCAACAAAACCCTCAACAGAACCCTGAGGAGAAGGGGTCGCCTACCCGGATCTCGTGCTTCCCTAGTTATCGCTGACCTGCCACTAACGGCTCAACTCCTAAGACGGGTTTTGAGGCTGTACAGATTCTCCAGGTTTTTCAATAGTCAAAATTTTTACACAATTCTTTAGGAGGAACCAATGAGATTAACGTATCGGGGTCATGACTATGAGCAGGAGCCTGTCCCGCCGATGCAAATGCGAGAGTCTGGCTCCGTCGGACTCTATCGGGGGCAGGAGCTACACTTTAGCTATCCCCGTCATATTCCTGTACCCCAGCCGGTCAATCGATTGCAATATCGCGGTGTAGCTTATCAAACCACAGAGACGGGCGAGGTCAACTCTATAGGACGGGTCGTGCGTCCCGCTATCCATCCCCAGGCACGCCACGCGATCGCCCATGCCCAAGCCCGCCTGGTGGATCAGCAAGAATTGGCAAAGGTGCATCATCAATACCTGATGGAGCGGTTGCAGCGTCGGCTGGAAGTGGCGCGAGCCAAGGGAGATGACACACTAATTCGCCAGCTTGAGCAGGAGCAACGTCAGTTAGTGTAGCGCTCTCGACCGAACGATTCCCAGGGTTTTAATCGTCACTTTGACTTACGTCAGAAAGGAGGAGCAGAGCTTCTCCTTTTTTGCGATCGCC
>JBDNCP010000058.1:0-26200 GCA_046719575.1 Cyanobacteriota bacterium | reverse complement strand
TTGGAGATGTCATGAGACCCACAGGTTGGACAGGTCATCTCGATGCTCATTGGCCCTCCTCTCTCAAACTCTAGAAATGCGACGGCGTTACCTTATTTCTCTCTATCCTTTACACTAATCTACTACCCCGTCTCAATCGGGTTCTGAGCGGGTCGTAGATGCGACTCTCTTGGAACCCGATTTTGGTTAGCAGGCTTGGGGGGCGGATTACGGTCGGATAGAGCGGATATGGGCTGATATCGAGTCTCGATTTTGGATTTGCGATTTTAGATTGCCCGTGCCCGATCCAGCATTTGTCGGCTTCTGGCTCTTTCATTCGTAGCGTCACTCAGAAGATTTGAGTTGAAGATTTGGGTTGGTCAGGTGCAACTTACCCGATCGGGGGATAGCTCTATCTAGTCATGTAGCATATTGTAGTTTAAGTAGTATTGAAACACCCATGAATTTCACAGCCTAGGAAAGCGCGGTGGACTGCTTGAGTTGCACTGCGCGGTTTTCTCGCGGCTTCACGCGATTTCCACAGAATTTCTAAAAACCGGAGGTGCAGCCGATGTTTCTTGAATCTCAACCTTTACCTATTTCGGCGGCGATGCCCGATGCCGCTGTGCCACCCCAGAGTAAGTCTCTACCTGAGCGATCGCCCGTCAATCCGCTCGAATCTGATGCAGCGCCCGATCCGCTAGAGCATCAGCAGCACATTCAAACCAGAGAGCTAATTAACCGACCCAGAGCCATTCACTATCAGCAGCGACGACTGTTCTAAAGCTGACATTTAAGCCTGATCGTTCCCATACCGAATGCGTGTGTTTAACCAAGCTTTCAGGCATTCTCTCATGCCTACAGTTTGACTAGACAAAGCGTGCTGGATAGATGGCATTTTACTTACCATCACCCGGAGTTTTTGGACATGATGACTTTGACTGAGCGCTCAGTCAGCAGCACTGCCGACTATCAGCGCATTGCAGATTTTCTCAATCTTTGCGAAGTCGCAACCTATCGCGAGTACTTCTTCTCAGCCGAGGAACTGGCCCACGATGCCGCCCATCCCGACTTTGACCCAGAGCGCGATCGCCGCCTGTGGGAAGACGCAACGGGGCAGCTTGTGGCCATTGCCTCCCTTTGGGGTTCAAAGGAGCCAATCGACGGCATTCTCGACGGGCATTTGTCGCTGCGGGTGCATCCCGACTGGCGCGGTCAATTGGAACCCGATATGTTGCGCTGGGGCGAAGGCCGTCTGCTCCAAATTGGCAAAGCCCGCAACCTGCTTACTAAGCTCTATGTCCACTGCCGCGACACAGAGGGCGATCGCCTCTCTCTGATAGAACGCAGCGGCTTTGAGTACGAGCGCCGCTTTCTGACCGAAGCGCGATCGCTCCTCGACCCCATTCCCTCCGCACAACTGCCCAGCGGGTTCCAAATCATCAACAACACCCGCCGCGTGCCTGCCCAAGCTTGGGTCGATTTGTATAACCAGACCTTTATCGATCACTGGGGCTTTCACCCGCTGACGGTAGAGCAATATGAACACTGGCTGGCGGAGGCTGACTATCGACCCGACCTGGATCTCATTGCTGTCTCGCCTGACGGTGTGCTGGCCGCCTTTTGCAGGGTCTATATCAGCGCCTCTACCAACGCCCACTTTGACCGTCGCGAAGGCTGGATCAGTTCGTTGGGCACTCGTCGCGGCTTTCGGCGGATGGGTCTGGGGCGATCGCTCTTGCTCGCCGGCCTCCACCAACTCAAGGCCGAAGGCATGGACACGGCGCTGCTGGGCGTAGACACCCAAAACCCAAACGCCGCTTACGACCTCTATCACTCGATCGGATTTGCGCCCCAATTTGCCTGGATGAGCTATGCGAAAAAGATGGGATAACGGGGCGAGAGACGGAAAAAACGAAAAACGAAGAACGAAAAACGAAAAACGAAAAACGAAGAACGAAGAACGGAACCTCTTCCCTCTTCGTTCTTCCCTCTTCGTTCTTCTCTCTTCGTTCTTCCCTCTTCTACCACTCCATCCCTCCCAAACAGTGCTACCATCGCACTGCCTTGACTCTACATTTTCCCGATGCTCTCTCTGTCTGAGCTAAACGCGATGTCCCAGGATGCTTTCGTTGCAGCGCTGGGCGAAATTTTTGAAAACACTCCGGCGATCGCCGCTGCGGTGTGGCATCAGCGCCCGTTTGACTCAGTAGAAGCGCTGCATCGGGCGATGGTGGCGGTGGTGCAGGCAGACCGCGAAGATGCACAACTGGCGCTGCTGCGGGCGCATCCAGATTTGGGCAGCCGTGCGGCGATGGCGGATGCTTCGGTGCAAGAGCAGGCAAGCGCAGGGCTAAATCGCCTCTCGCCAGAGGAATATAGCCGCTTTCACCAGCTCAATCAGGCCTATACCGAGCGGTTTGGCTTTCCGTTTATCATTGCCGTGCGATCGCACACCAAAGCCAGCATTCTCGCCGCGTTTGAAGAACGGCTGCAAAACTCCCACGAAGCCGAACGGCAAACGGCGCTCCAGGAAGTGTTCAAAATCGCCCGCTTTCGCCTAGACGCGACGGTAACGGAGGTAGTGTGAACTCGATGTCCTAAATCCACAGGCTGCCAGGATGTACGCTGGTAGTAAAGCGTTTGGATGATAAGCGATGTCTGATGCTGCAATGAAGCAACCGCCGATGCAACCGCTGATTGACGAACCGATGGTGTCTCCAGTAACCCGCGACTTGGCTCAGTTTAGCGATCTGGAACTGGCCCAGGCGCTTTTACAGCGATTGGCGATCGCCCCCAATGACTGGCACCGCCTCAAGGCAAACCGCAGAGCCAGGGCCCTAGAGCAGGCTTCAACCGCTCTAGTCTATTTGCTAAAAGACCAGCCAGAAGAAGCGCTAGCCCGCTTGCAACAGGCTTCGGGCTGGTTGGATCAGTCTATCTCTGCACCGCCCTGCCCGACGCATGGACGGTAGCGAGCAATAGAGATGGAGAGAGGATTTCAGGATTTTGGTGGGTGGTGCTGTAGTGCATTGACGTGTTCAGTTGGGGAGTTCGTTGAGTAAACTAGAGGCGATCGCCCTTTCTAGACTTCATGACATGGCTTCTGACCTCTAGAAAACTCGGCATCCCGCTCTCAGTCCTGACTGTGACGTATCCTTCACCACCCTTAACGCCTCCCTATGTCTCAAGGGAAAAATGACATTGCTGCACTCCTGGTCGCTCTGATGATCACCGTTGGGCTGATCGGCGGCGGACTCTGGTTCTTTGGCAGACGGTTTTTGAACAGTGGCAGCAGCAATGCACCCATTGCCGCTAGTCCCGATGCTCCTGACCCTTCTTCCCCCAGCCCCGCTGTTGCGCCACCCGCTGTGGGCAATCCGGTTAGCCTAGATACCTCCTTGCCCGACCCATCAGTGCTGGCGATCGACGGCAGCGTGACGATGGTCTCGCTGATGAAGCGGCTCCAGCTTGCCTATGCCCAGACCAATCCGGCCCTGCCGACCACCTACGGCGTACCTGATGGTCGCCCCAATGGAACAAATGCTGGGATTCAGAATCTTACCAATGGTACCGTCGTCATGGCGGCCAGTTCTCGCCCGCTGACAGTTGCGGAAGCACAGTCGGGGCTGGTGGGGGTGCCGATCGCCCGCGATGCGCTGGCAGTGGTAGTGGGCAGAGATAATCCCTACACGGGCGGGCTGACGCTAGACCAACTCAAGCGAATCTATCAGGGGCAGATTACTAATTGGTCGGAGGTGGGGGGGCCCAATTTGCCGATTAAGGTGATTAACCGTGCCAATGATAGCGGCACCCAAAGTTTTTTCAAGGATGTGGTGCTGCTGGGCGGTGACTTTGCGCCCGACGGGCCCAATTTCATCACATTAACCCGCGACGAAACCACGCCGATGCTGCGGGCGCTGGGCAACAATGGCATCGGCTATAGCACGGTGCAGCAGGTGGTGAATCAGCAGACCGTGCGAATTGTGCCGATCGATGGGGTGCAGCCGACCGATATTGCTGCTGTGAAAAATGGCACCTATCCCATCAGCCGGATTATTTTTCTGGTTGCTCGACGGCAAACCAGCCCCGCAGTAAAGCAATTTATTGACATGACACTGTCGTCTTCGGGGCAGCAAATCGTCCAGCAGACTGGCTTTATCCCCCTGCAATAATCTCTGACATGAGATGAATATGAGATTTTGGCACGGCGCAAGCTGGAAAACCCTTTCCCTCCGATGGGGGCTGTGGATGCTGTCTGGATTGGTCCTGGCGCTGGGGTTATATGCCTGTCAGCCCAGAGCGCCCCAGGCTACTCAATCTCCTACGACGCAAGTTCCCAGCGCGCTGCGGGTGTCGCCGCCTACAAGCTCGACGGCTCAGCCTGACACGCCGGAACTGCCTGTGGAAACTCAGGCGGTGCTGGACGGGCTGCCGGATTTTCCCAACCCACCGAGGGGCGACCTACGGCTGGTAGTGATCAGCGATTTGAACGAATCCTACGGCTCGACGCACTATTCCAAGGAAGTGGATCGGGCGATCGCCCTCGTGCCCTTCTGGCAGCCCGATTTGGTGCTGTGCGGCGGCGACATGATCGCGGGTCAAAAGGCGACCCTGCCCGACGAGGCGTTTCCTGCCATGTGGCAAGCGTTTGACCAGCATGTGGCGGCCCCGCTGCGACGGTTTGGCGTGCCTTTCGGCTTTACGCTGGGCAACCACGATGCGTCAAACGCGCAGGGTGCGGGCGGCTTCCGGTTTCAGCGAGAGCGCGATGCAGCGGCGAAGTATTGGCAAAACCCGGCGCATAATCCGGGCTTAAAATTTGGCGATCGCGCTGACTATCCCTTCTCCTATAGCTTCACCACAAGCAGCGACAAGGGCGACATCTTTTTCCTGGTATGGGACGCTTCGGGCAGCAAGATTTTGCCAGAAACGCTGCAATGGGCAGAGCAGACGCTCTCCAGCGAAGCGGCCCAGTCCGCCCAGTTGAGAATTGTGCTGGGGCATTTGCCGCTGTATGGCATCGCCCAGGGTCGCGACAAACCGGGCGAAGTGCTGGACAACGCCGACCAACTGCGATCGCTCCTAGAAAAATACAACGTCCACACCTACATCAGCGGCCACCACCACGCCTACTACCCCGCTCATCGGGGCAACCTGCAACTGCTCTATGCAGGGTTGCTCGGTTCGGGCGGACGAGTGTACATCGACCACAACCTGCCGCCGCGCAAAACGCTGACGGTTGTGGACATCAACTTCAACAGCGCCGAAAAGACCACCTACACCACCTACGACATGGAAACGTTTCAGATTTTGCAGCCCAAAGGCCTGCCGCGCTTTTTGGTCGGTCATAACGGCCTGCTGCTGCGGCGCGACGTGAAATTTCAGGAACTAACCGCTGCCGAAAAATCACTCTGCATTACTCGACTGGGTGAACAAGCTTGTGCGGCGTAGCAATCCCCTATGAGGCAAGGATTTTGCGCTAAGTAACAAAGTCTGCTGCCAATTTCTGAATTGCGCTACACTAGCAGCATGATGAAGGCGTTACGTCCTGCATCAGCTTCAGGACGCAACGTTGTCAGAAGTGGGTTCCGCACCCGCTTTTTTTATTGTTCGTTTTGAGTTCCTCAGGAAGTCAAATGCCAGGGGCTAGATCCAAAATCCAACGTCCAAAACCCGCAAGTCCAAAGCCCCAATGCCCTGATCCTGATTCCTCTCTCCCTTCCTATGACACATCCACTCATCCCCGACATTCTTGCCCTGGCCTCGCCAGTTGCAGAACCGCTAGGGCTGGAAGTGGTTGGAGCAGTGTTTCACACCAACCAAACCCCGCCCGTGCTGCGGGTCGATATCCGAAATCTTCAGCAAGACACCGGATTGGAAGACTGTGAACGCATGAGCCATGCGCTGGAGGTGGTGCTAGATGAGGCGAATCTGATTCCCGATGCCTACGTGCTAGAGGTGTCGAGTCCTGGCATCTCGCGATCGCTCACCACTGACCGAGAATTCATCTCGTTTAAGGGCTTTGCCGTTATCGTGTCCACCCATGCCCCCTACGAGGGACGCACTACCTGGAATGGTCAACTCATTAAGCGAGATGAAGCAGCGGTTTACCTGAGCCAAAAGGGACGGGCGATCGCCATTCCCCGCGATCTGGTCAGCAAGGTGCAGCTCGACGAGAAGAAGGGGTGAGGGAAGAGAGAAGAGAGAAGAGAGAAGAGAGAAGAGAGAAGAGGTTCCGTTTTTCGTTCTTCGTTTTTCGTTTTTTCTGTCCGTCACCCCAACACCTCAACACCCAAATCCCAAAACTTAATACCGGAGAACTGAATTATGTCTATGGTTACCCTGCCTGGTTTACAAGAAATGATCGACGGCATCAGCCGCGAGCGCAACCTGCCGAAACATGCAGTTCAGGCGGCGCTGCGGGAGGCGCTGCTGAAGGGCTACGAGCGCTACCGCCGGACGCACCGACCCGATACGTCGATTTTTGACGAAGAATATTTCAACAACTTTGAGGTGGAGCTAGACATCGAAGACGAAGGATTTCGGGTGCTGGCCACCAAGGCAATCGTGGAAACAGTAGACAATCCCGACCACCAGATTGCGCTGGAAGAAGTGCAGGAAGTGGCCCCAGAGGCCCAGCTAGGCGATACGGTGGTGTTGGACGTAACGCCAGATCAGAACGAGTTTGGTCGGATGGCGGCGATCCAAACCAAGCAGGTCTTGGCGCAAAAACTGCGCGATCAGCAGCGCAAACTTGTGCAAGAAGAGTTTCAAGACCTGGAAGGAACGGTGCTGCCCCAAGCGCGGGTGCTGCGGTTTGAGCGGCAGTCGGTCATTATGGCCGTGAGCAGCGGTTTTGGACAGCCGGAGGTAGAGGCAGAACTGCTGAAGCGCGACCAACTCCCCAACGACAACTATCGCGCCAACGCCGTGTTTAAGGTGCTGCTGAAGCGGGTGTCGGAGGGGTCGCATCGCGGGCCACAGCTTTTGGTGTCGCGGGCGGATGCGGGGCTAGTGGTCGATCTGTTTGCCAACGAAGTGCCGGAGATTGAGGACGAAATCGTGCGGATTGTGGCGGTGGCGCGGGAGGCGAACCCGCCGTCGCGCTCCGTCGGCCCGCGCACCAAGATTGCCGTAGACACGCTGGAGCGCGACGTAGACCCAGTGGGAGCCTGCATTGGCGCACGGGGTTCGCGGATTCAGGCGGTGGTGAACGAACTGCGCGGCGAGAAGATCGATGTGATCCGCTGGTCGCCTGATCCCGGCTCCTACATTGCCAATGCGCTGAGTCCGGCGCGGGTGGATGAGGTGCGGCTGGTTGACCCGGAAAACCGCCAGGCCCATGTGCTGGTGCCGGAAGATCAGCTCAGTCTGGCGATCGGCAAGGAAGGGCAAAACGTGCGGCTGGCGGCGCGGCTGACGGGTTGGAAGATCGACATCAAGGACACGGCGAAGTACGACTACGAAGCCGAGAACCGGAAGATTGCCGAACTGATCGAGCAGCGCCGTCTGGCAGAAGAAGCGGCAGCAGCGCTGCGGGCTGAGGAAGCAGCGCTGGAGGAAGACTATGATGAAGAAAACTATGACGAGGAGCTAGAGATCGAGGAAGCAGCGGCAGCGGAAGTCGAGACGGAAACTGAAAAAGATGCAGAAACCGACGAATCCGCAGAAGAAGAACTCGTTGCCAGCGCGGAAGCAGTAGACGAGCAAGCTGCCGACGAACCCGCCGCGCTAGATGAAGACGAGCTAGAAGACGAGCTAGAAGACGAATCAGAAGACGAATCAGAAGACGAAGCGGCAGATCTCGACGAAGATCTGGAGGAAGATCTGGAAGAAGACCTCGATGAAGATCTAGAAGAAGATCTCGATGAAGACGACGACGACGAAGATGAGGATGACGAAGACTAATTTCGTCTAAAGCCAGTTTTCTAGAAGCCGCACTTATTCGGCGGCGTCGGGTTCTTCGTCCATATTGCGCCCCGTGCTAGCAGGAGCCAGCCCACAGCGGGTCTGCTCCTGCTGTGCTTTTTGCTGGAGCCAGCCAGGAATACCCAGTTCTGCGGTGGCATAGAGCCGCTCAAACTCGCGCTGAAAATGGGCGGCGACGGTGGCATTGTCGATCACTAGCAGGTTTTCGTCGTTGTTGTGGTTGGCGGCGGCGCTCCAGTTTTGGGAGCCAGTGATCACCCGCTGCTGGTCGATAACGGCAAACTTGTGGTGCAGCAGGTCGCCCTCCGGCAGCGTGGGAATGCCGACCGTGGCGATCGCCCTCCCCCACGTTTTGTTCCCCTTCTCGATCCGGCATTGGGCATCGGGCAGCGCCACGCCCATCATGTCCAGCCCCTCGCTGTAATAGCGAAAAGCAAAACCGGGGTCGATCAGCGCCCGCACCTGCACGCCTTTTTGGTGCTGCGTTTCTAGCGCACTGCCCAGATTTTGGTCGGAAAAGACGAACAGCGCCAGATCCACCTGTTGCTGCGACGCTGACAAAGCCCGACCGATCAGTCCGTTGACGCTGATCTGCCAGGGCTGGGTAGGCGAGGTGGGCGAAAACTGCACCGTCACCCGCGAAGTGGGCGCAAGCAGGGCAGAGCGGGGCGATCGCGCCGGTTTTTGCAGCCCAAAGCGGCTGTCGGGGCGGCCGCCCGGCCCATCGCCCCACATCAGGTTAAATTCGTCGGTGAAAATCTGCGCCAGCGCGATGTTCTGAATCCGCAGCAGATGGTTGGGGTTGCCGCGACTTTCGGGCGAGCCAAAGTCGCCGTGAATGTCCGACGTGGTGAAATTCGCTGAGCCGACGATGACCGTCTGGCCATCCACCACGACAAACTTGTGGTGCATCAGCCCGCTGCCTTTTGACCCGTCTGCCGTGTCGTCGATTAGCGGCACTCCGGCGCTTTCCAGCATTACCAGGGCATCGCGCCGCGCCGCCTCTTGGGGCGAAACGCGACCGTCTCCGTCTTCATCCATCAGCCGCAGCGCCTCTTGATACCGGGTGCGATCGCGCTCCGTCATTCGCCCCGTCTCTGCGCCCGACACCTGGCTCAGCGGCCGCCGATAGTTGTTTTCCACAATCACCCGCACCTGCACCCCAGCCCGATGCTGCTGCACCAGCGCTTCGGCAATGCGCGGCAGCCGTAGTTCCTGCACCGCCACATCGAGCGATCGCCGCGCCGAGAGAATGCCGTCCACAATCACCTGCTCTAGGTCATCGCCCAGCCGCTCCACGCCCCGATAGGGTTCTCGATACCGCGCCGCCTGCGACTGGTTGAAATAGGCCTGAATCAGCGGATCTTGGGGCAGCGGCTCCAGCAATGGCGACTGCGCTTCTCCTCGTCGCCACAGGCTCAGCCCCGCCACCAGCAGCAGCCCCGCCGGAAGCAGCAGCATCCAGCGCTTTCGGTTTTTGGATCGTGTCATCAAGATGCCCCTGCGCGGTTTTAGCTATCAGGAATTCAGGACTGACCACTAGCCCCCATCCCCCTAAACCCTAACTTTCCCGACGGGCAAAAGCAGCTAACATCTACCACTGGACGATCTTACGTTCGCGAATCACGCGGCGATAGATAGCTTCGGTTTGGCTGGCTAGGTCTTCCCAGCGGAAGCGCTGTACCAAGTCAATGTAGGCGTTTTCCACCAGCACTTTGGATTCTTCGGGGTGGCGCAACACTTCCAAAATGCCCCAGGCGAGGGAATCGGGATTGTTAGTCTGGGTGACGATGCCCGTTTTGCGGTGTTGCACGACTTCGGGGAGTCCGCCCGTATCGGAAACCACCACAGGCACACGGGCAGCGAAGCTCTCCAACACCACAATGCCAAAGGGTTCATAGAGACTGGGAAACACCGCGCAATCGGCGATCGCCTGAAACTGGTTCAGGTCAACATCGGACATAAACCCAGTGAAATAGCACTTGTGCCAAATGCCCAAGTCCCACGCTTGCCGCTTGAGATGATCGGTGTAGCCCGTGCCGATCAAGATAATTTTGGCGTTGTTGCCCATTTCCCAAATCACCTTGGGCGCAGCGCTGAGCAGATTATGAACGCCCTTTTCATGGGTCATGCGCCCGACATAGTAGACGATGCGCTCGTCGTCGCTGGCATAGCGGCGGCGGAAGGTGCGCCAGTCAAACTCGTCGCGGGCGGGCTTTTTCTCTGGACGGATGCCGTTGAACACCACGTCGGCCTTGTCCCAGGGGCAGCCCAGCACACGCTCGACTTCGCGACGCATATAGTCAGAGCAAACGATTAGCCGCCAAGCTTCGTGGGCCAGCAGTCTCTCTTTGCCTGCAATGTAGTGGTGCGTTGGATTGTGCAGCCCATTGTGGCGGCCGGCTTCCGTCGCGTGGATCGTGGCAATCAGGGGAATGCGGAAGGCATGTTTGAGGGCGATCGCCGCATCACCCACCAGCCAGTCGTGGGCATGAATCAGGTCGAAAGGGCCGTCTTCCGAAAGCAGCTTACCGCCGTGGCGGCCCATGCTCTCGTTCATGTTCACTACCCAGTGAAAAAAGTCATGCCCGCCAGTCACAGGGACGCGATGCACCCGCACCCCTTCCACCACCTCATAGTGGGGCGCTTGCCCAAACTCCACCGTCAGCAGGTGAACTTCATGCCCCAGCTTCACAATTTCGGGAAACAGTTCCGAGACATGGCGAGCAATTCCTCCCACGATGCGCGGCGGAAACTCCCATGCCAGAACTAGGATTTTCATCGTCCCGTCCCAATCCTCATCACGTAAGTTCCACCAATTTTACACAGCTTAACCCCGCTCAATAGTTCAAACGTTAAGTGCATTTACAAATGCTCGATTCTGTTCAAATCTCAGCGCCCCAAAGTTGCGAAATGTAACGATACACTCAAGATAACAGGCCCGCCGGATTCCCCCGAATATGGCTTCCAGTTCACGACTGCAACCAGCATTCTGAAACAACCTGAACCTATGACCCACGCAATCCAGACCCTCACCCTTGGTCCCAGCGGCCCCATCGTTCCTGCCCTCGGCATCGGGACTTGGGCCTGGGGCGACAAGCTCTATTGGGGCTATGGCAGCGACTACGACGAGTCCGCACTGCGCGATGCTTTCAAAACCGCTGTCGAAGCTGGCGTGAACTTCTTTGACACGGCGGAAATTTACGGGCTTGGCGAGTCGGAGCGGCTGATTGGGCGCTTTGCCAAAGAGCTTCAGCAGCCCGTGATATTGGCAACGAAATACTTTCCACTGCCTTGGCGCATCTGGGGCAGCGCCGTGGCCGATGCCCTGACTGCCAGCCTCAAGCGGCTCCAGGTTCCCACAGTGGACTTGTATCAGGTTCACTGGCCGTTCGACTTTTTGATGGGGCAGCCGACGCTAATGAATGCTCTGGCCGACGAGGTGCAGCAGGGCCGTATCAAAACCGTAGGGGTGAGCAATTACTCCGCTGAGCAAATGAAGCGGGCGTTTGACCTGCTGGCGCAGCGCGGCGTGCCCTTGGCAGTGAATCAGGTGCAATATTCCCTGCTGGCGCGGCAGATCGAGCGCAACGGCGTGTTGGACACGGCGCGGCAATTAGGTGTGACGATTTTGGCCTATAGCCCGCTGGCGCAGGGCCTGCTGACGGGAAAATATACCCCCGAAACCTACAGGCCGCCTCAGGGGGCCCGCAGGCTCGACCCGCGCTTTAGCCGAGAGGGGCTGGAAAAACTCGCGCCTAAAGTAGGACTGCTCAAAGAGATTGGCCAGAAATACGATCGCACTCCGGCGCAGGTCGCGCTTAACTGGCTGATTGCTCAGGGCGGTGTCGTGCCGATTCCGGGCGCAAAGACTGCAAACCAAGCTGCTCAAAATGCCGGGGCGCTGGGCTGGGTGCTGACGGAGGAAGAACAAGGGGCGATCGCCCAGACTTGGGAGTGACGGAGTGTTGGAGTAAGAGAAGAGAGAAGAGAGAAGAACGAAGAACGAAGAACGAAGAGGTTCCGGTTTTCGTTTTTCGTTCTTCGTTTTTTCCGTCTCTCACCCCCGCACCCCATCACTCACGAATCCTGGGGATGTTTGTAACCAAAAAAGTCGATGGAATAGCTGGTGATTTTCACGCCCGTTTGCTGCTCAATTTGCTCGATTAGCTCAGCGGGTAGCTCGACATGAACATCAAGAATTTGATTGGTATCTAGACAATTAACATGGCTATGGGGATCGCTGATGTTGCCGTAGAGCCGCCCGTCCGAGCGCTCGACGCATTCGATAATGCCCTGCTCAGACAGCGCCTCCAGGTTTTGATAAACCGAGGTGTGGCCAATATCTTTGCCCTGCTGGTTGAGGCGATCGTAGATTTCTCGGGCCGAGAGGTGTTCCTGCTGTTGCCAGAGCAATTCTAAAATGAAGCGACGCTGCTTGCTGAGGCGCATTCCCAAAAGCTGACAGCGATTGAGAGCGTCTTCTAGCGAGCGGATGGGTTTGCGGTCAACAGGTTCAGGGTTCATAATCTCGACGTGGCAACTTTAGCCAGCAGGGCCTTAAAGAGAGTGTTAATAGGGTTAATCGGCTAATAAAGGGATGAGTTGACTTGAGAAGCGAGCGATCTGTCTTCTCTAATTTTAGGGCAGCGGTTTGAGTCACCGTTGATACACCTCATACTAGATGAGAGACTAGGTGAGATGAGTGTGGATTCTCATTAACCTGAGAAGCTCCTGCAAATAAGAAAATCTTCTACAGTAAGGCTTTTGGCAGGTTTTAATCGCTTATGCAAACTCACTACAACTTTAACTTAAAACTGTCAAGAGTGTCTACATGGGCGCAATCTTGAGGAAAAAGAGCGCTTGTTGCGACTATCCCAAGTCAGAGTTTTTCCAATACGGCTCACGTCGATTTTGCGGAGGATCTCCGTCTAGCCCCTGATCTGAGACTGGCAATTTGGGATTTTGGCGGGGTTAAACTCGGACTTGCCTGCCTCTTTCACCTCTTTCCTTGTCGATCACCTGTACTTACGATCGCCCGTACTGCTACACTGGAATGAGGGCTGGGCACGGGTTCATGATTCCGCTGCAACTAAAACTCAAAAATTTCCTCAGCTATCGGCAGGCGGCGCTCGACTTTCGGGGGCTGCATGTGGCGTGTATCTGTGGGCAAAATGGGGCGGGCAAATCTTCGCTGCTAGAGGCGATCGCCTGGGCAATTTGGGGTGAAAGCCGCGCCACCAACGAAGACGACGTAATTCACCAAGGCGAAACCGAAGCCCAGGTGGAATTTACCTTTAGCTGTCGGCAGCAGACCTATCGCGTGCTGCGAACTCGCGTGCGCGGGCAAACTAGCAGTCTGGAGCTTCAGCTCGAAACGCCGACCGGATTTCGCCCGCTGACGGAGCGCGGAATGCGGGCAACGCAGCAGCTTATCCTGCAACACCTGCGGCTGGATTACGAAACCTTCGTCAACTCGGCTTATCTGCGGCAGGGGCGGGCAGACGAGTTCATGCTGAAGCGGCCGGGCGAACGCAAGCAGATCCTCGCTGACCTGCTAAAGCTGGATCAGTATGACGAGGTGGCGGAAACGGCTAGAGAGCGATCGCGCTTGGCGAAGGCAGAGCTAGAGGTGCTGGAGCGATCGCTTGAAACCTTGACCCAGCAGCTATCGGCTGGTGCGTCTTTATCTACGGAGTGCGAAGCGCTGAGGGCGCAAATCGACCTCTGGCAGCAGGATCAAGCCAGCGATATGGAGGCGCTGCACCAACTGCAAGCCGTGCAGCAGCAGCGCCGCGCCTGGATTCAACAATTACAATCGCACCAGCAGCAAGCGCAGCGCTTGCGAGAAGACTGTCAGCGGCTCCAGCAAGACCTCGCGGCAGCCGAGCAGCAGGGGCGATCGCTCGAAGCGACGCTAGCCAAAGCCGATGAAATCACCGCAGGCTACACCGAGTTTCACAGCCTGCAAACTGAGGAAGAGATTCAGTCCGCCAAGTTTCATGCTCACCAGGCGGCGATCGCCCAGCGCGACCAACTCCAGCAGCAGCTTAGCACCCAGCTTGCCGAATTGCAGGATCAGCACTCACGCCTCCGGGCGCAGCACGACGCACTTCAGCAGCAAATCCAGGAATTGCAGCAAAGTCTAGCAAAATCCCCCGACCTCGATGCTGCGCTAGAAAACCTGCGAACAGCGCGAGAGCGACTGGCGCAGCTAGACCAACTTCAGACGCAGGCCGCACCCCTGATGCAGCGTCAGCAGCAGATTCGTGCCACGCTGGATCGCGCCCAAACACGACTCCAGGCACGACTAGAAGAATATCAAACAACCCGACAGCAGCTTCAACAGCAGCAGAGTCAGCAAACGCAAATCCATCAAGCGCTGATCGCCATTACAGAACGCAGCACGTATCTAGAAAATCGCCGCCGCTATCAGCAGGAATTGCGCGAAAAAGGCATGGAGCGGCGCACATTTATGGAACGGCTTCAGGAACGCCAGCGCGAACTGGAAGCGCAGGTGACTACTCTAGAAAATAAGATGGCGTTGCTTCAGCAGCAAATGCCTGAAGCGGCTGCTGGAGTTGCTGGGTCAGACGCTTCTTCAGATCTGCAACAGACTTCTTCTGAAGTCGCTTCTGAAATCACTTCTAAAACTCTGGAGACGGAGATTGCCAACTCGACGGGGGCACGGAAGCGTCGCGGGCGGGCGAGGCAAACTGCGCTCAAGGTGCTGCCAGATGTAAAGCTGGTGACTCATCAACCAGAGCAGGCAGGCTCTCAAACTGGGTTTCCGCCCTGTCCGCTGTGCGATCGCCCGCTGGATGAGCATCACTGGGCGGTGGTGCTGGAGCGACATCAGACCGAAAAGCAGGAGCTTTATGATCAGCTTTGGGTGATTCGGGAGCAGCTTGCTGTTTCGGAGCGCGAGATCCAGGTTCTGCGCCAAGAATATCGCGACCTGGAGAAAGAACTGGCGGACTATAGCGATATTTTGCAACTGCGAGGCCAACTTCAGCAGCAGGTGCAGGACAGTGCGGCGGTTGAAGCACGGCTACAGCAACTTGTGCAGGAGGAAGCAGCCCTAGAGCGATCGCTCGAAACGGGCGACTATGCTCCCGACCTACAGGAAGAATTGCGCCTTCTGGAGGAAACCCTGGTACAGCTTCAGTATGACGATCGCAACCATGCCTTGGCGCGGGGTGAGGTCGATCGCTGGCGCTGGGCGGAAATTAAACAGGCAGAGCAAAAGCAGGCAAAAAAGCGACTCCAGCAGTTGCTTGCTCAACAGCCAGAGTTGGAGGCACAACTCGCTGCCCTAGAGCAGCAGCGGGCAGAGTTGCTGAATCAGTCGGTGTTGCAGCGACAGATCCGCGACCTAGAGCAGCAGATTGGGGCGATCGCCTACAACCTGAAGCGCCACACCACGCTGCGAAATGCGCTGCGGCTGGCGCAGGTGTGGCAATTGCGCCATCAGGAGCTTCAGCAGGCGCAGCAGCAGTATCCCCAGGTGCAGCAACAGGTCAAGAATCTAAAGGCGCTGCTGAAAGAGCGATCGCACCTGTTGGACAACCTCACCGCAGACATCCGGACACTGGTGCAGCAGATCGAGTCTACGCCCGACCCCGCAGCGGCGATCGCCACGCTAGAGCAGCAAATCCAGCAGCGGCGCACCCAACTCGACGCGGGGCTGGCGAATTTAGGTCGGCTAGAGCAGCAGCAACAGCAGCTTGCCGCGCTAGAGCAGCAGCAGGCTGATCTGTTGATTCAGCAGCGCCATCTCCAGCGCCAGCGCCAGGTCTATCACGAGCTAGCCCAAGCCTTTGGCAAAAACGGCATCCAGGCGCTGATGATCGAAAACGTGCTGCCGCAGCTAGAGGCAGAGGCAAACCAGATTTTGGGACGGCTGAGCAATCACCAGCTTCATATCCGATTTGTGACGCAGCGGGCCCGCCGCAAGGGCAAAGCCGCCAGCGCTCAAGGGCTAATCGACACGCTGGATATCTTGATTGCCGATGCCAGCGGCACTCGACCGTATGAAACCTATTCTGGCGGCGAAGCGTTTCGGGTGAATTTTTCGATTCGGCTGGCGCTGGCGCGGCTGCTGTCGCAGCGGTCGGGCACAGCGATGCAAATGCTGATTGTGGATGAGGGCTTTGGCACGCAGGACGACGCAGGCTGCGATCGCCTGATTGCCGCCATCCAGGCGATCGCCCCCGATTTTGCCTGCATCCTCACCGTCACCCACATGCCCCGGTTCAAAGAAGCCTTCCAGACTCACATCGAAGTCACCAAGACCGAGCAAGGCTCGACGCTGAATTTGGCATTCTGAATTTGGCATTTTAGTCCGCAAGTTTGGGCACATGCCCTCAGATCTCGCATCGCGCCCGGAGCTTTAGCTTTTAGGCTTGTGCGTACTGGCAATCGACAGTTCCTTGAGCTGCTTGTCGTCTACGGGCGAAGGCGCATTGGTCATGAGGCAACGGGCCTGTTGCGTTTTGGGGAAGGCGATCGCATCGCGGATCGACTCTTCACCCGACAGCAGCATCGCCCAGCGGTCGATGCCATAGGCAATACCCCCATGCGGCGGCGTGCCATATTCAAAGGCCTCCAGCAAAAAGCCAAACTTTTCGCGGGCTTCGTCGGGCCCAATGCCAATCAGCTCAAACACCTGCTGCTGCACATCGGGCTGATAGATCCGCAGACTGCCGCCCGCCACCTCAAAGCCGTTGTAAACCAGGTCGTAGGCCTGAGCGCGGGCGGTTTTCAGGTCGCCCAAGTCTTCTGGATGAGGTGCAGTAAAAGGGTGGTGCAGCGGGTCGAGGCGCTTTTCGTCAGCATTCCACTCAAACATGGGAAAATCGACGACCCACAGCAGGTTGATTTGGTTGGGGTCGATCAGCCCAAGTTCTTTGCCCACCACTTGCCGCAGGCGATCGAGCGTTTTGTTCACCGTGTCGGTGTCACCCGCGCCAAACAGCAGCAGGTGGCCCGGCTGTGCGCCCGTGCGCTTCAGGATTTCGGCTTTTTTCTCCTCACTCAAATTATCTTTGATTGCGCCGATAGTATCGATTTCGCCGCCCTCACGCACGCGAATGTAGGCCAAACCCTTCGCGCCCATCGTCGTAGCTTCGTTAAACAAATCACCGCCCGGCTTGATGCGGACGTTGGAAATTGCGTCGTTGCCGCCCGGAATCGGCAGAATTTTCACAATGCCGCCCTTGTTTACGGCATCAGAGAAAACCTTAAAGCCCATGTCCTTCACCACGTCCGACACGTCGGCTAGCTCCAGCCCAAAGCGGGTATCGGGCTTGTCGCTGCCGTAGCGGTCCATCGCCTCGGCGTAGGTGAGGCGCGGAAAGGGACGCGGAATGTCAATGCCCTTCAGCGTTTTGAAGACTTTGCAGACCATTTCTTCATTCAGCGCCAGAATTTCGTCCTGGGTCATGAAGCTCATCTCCAGGTCTAGCTGGGTAAATTCGGGCTGGCGATCGGCACGCAGGTCTTCGTCGCGGAAGCAGCGGGCAATCTGGTAATAGCGATCGCACCCTGCCACCATCAGGATTTGCTTGAACAACTGCGGCGACTGGGGCAGCGCAAAAAACTCGCCCGGATTAACGCGGCTGGGTACGAGATAATCCCGCGCCCCCTCCGGCGTGGAGCGAGTCAATACGGGCGTTTCCACTTCCAAAAAGTGGGCTTCGTCTTCCAAAAAGCGGCGGAAGGTTTTAATGAGTTCGTGGCGCAGTTGCAGGTTGCGGCTCATGCGTTCGCGCCGCAGATCGAGATAGCGATATTTCAGCCGCAGGTCTTCGCGCACGGGTTCCTGTTCCGCAGTAGACACTTGGAAGGGCAACTGCTTGCGAACAATGCTGAGAATTTCGATCTGGTCGGCATAGATTTCGACTTCGCCAGTGGCTAGCTTGGGATTTAGCGATGCGGGCGGGCGCTGAGTGACGCGACCCGTGACCTTCACGACATATTCGTTCCGCAGGCTGTCGGCCAGTTTATAGGACTCAGGCGTGCGCTCTGGGTCGCTGACGATCTGGGCAATGCCCGTGCGATCGCGCAAATCGACAAAAATCACGCCGCCATGATCTCGTCTGCGATCGACCCATCCGCAAAGGGTAACAGTGTCTCCAACGTGATTGGCTCGCAGGTGACCGCAGTAATGAGTACGCATGGAAGTCAGGATTAATGAGGAATGGATAAATCAGGTTGCAGAGTAGTCAGGCAAACCGGGACAGCTTGTGCGGAATGCCACAACTAAAACCTATTCATTATCCTGCATTCGGGCCGTCATTGACGATGGTTTTGAACTACTTCTACTAGTAGTGCCTCACGTTGAACGTGCAGCGCGTTGCGTTACGCCTAACCGCACAGGCAGCAACCCTGATTGACGGACAAAACCTGGGCACCAAGCGGTTGAAACTGTTGCTACATCAACGAAGTCGGCCTTCGCCGACTCTCTACCCTGACCCAAAGCCCGCGTAGGCAGGTTTCGCCTGTGTAGGCGCGGCTTCCAGCCGCCAGCGGTAATGTTTTGTCAGTCAACGAGGGCAGGGGCCAAGGCAGCTATCAAGGCAGCCATCAAGGCAAAATCAGACCAACCTTATGAGTCACTTGTGAGACGCTTGTTAAGACCAATGATGCGCTCGTGATCTAGCGCAATATGTTCAGCTTGGTCACGCAACCAGCGGACACGCTCTTGGCTGTCTGCGATATCGGGTCAGGAGTTAATTTCTCCAACGGTTTCCCAGCAGGCAACTTACTCCACCCCTGTTTTAGAAGGATTTTGCAGAAGAAGAATTTTGTAGAAAAGGGCGAAAGGAAAGAACGCAAAGAATATGCTCCGATAGAGGTAATTAGAAGCGATTGAAGTTGGGATGCCTCAGCAAGGGGTTCACTCTCTAGCCCTACACACCTCCTGATTAACGGACAAAACTCCTGCAAGCGTGATCCGCTCGTGGGCTTGGTTACGCTGACGCTAACCAAACCGAGTTGAGGTGGGTACTGGGTTTGACGTGGCTCAACCGAGCCTAGGCAAAAAGATTGAGCAGTCAACCGGATACACCTCGTTCCTACGATAGTCTTTTGTTAAGAATCAAAAATTCTGCTCTACTACACAGTCAGAACCGTCAGAACAGTCAGACCGGAAATGTCAGTCCTGAAGAGCGCTGACGTAAGCGATTCTAATACTTCGCTCCCCTTGTTGACTTCTCTATCGCCTCCAAACCCAAGTCCTTATGTCTCCCACTCCCCAACCCAAGCCGCCCTATAGCCAGACCAACGCCGACACTCCCGACCAGGGTGGCGGGCTTTCGGTAGTGCAATATTGGGCAGCGCAAACGCTGACACCAGAGGGACCGCAGCTCTGGCAAACACTGATGCATAAAAGCGCCTGTTTATCTTGCGCCTGGGGTACGGGTGGGCAACGGGGCGGCTTTCGCAACGAGCTAGACGAGTCGATGCAGCGCTGCATGAAAAGCGTCGAGTCGATCATGGCGGAGCTAATGCCAGCCGTGCCGCCGCAGTTTTTTGAGACGCACAGCGTCGCAGAACTCCAGCAGCTTTCGTCAATGGAGGCGGATCGGCTGGGGCGGCTGAGTGTGCCGATGATTTTGCGGGCTGGGCGATCGCACTATGAGCGGATCACCTGGGACGAGGTGTATGCGATCGCCACTGCCGCATTTCAAAAACTGCCCGAACGGATTGCGTCTTACAGTTCTGGCCGCAGTTCCAATGAAGCTGCATTTTTGCTGCAACTGCTATTGCGAACGCTGGGATCAAACCATCTCGCAGACTGTTCAGATTTGTGTCATGCACCATCCACTGTGGGGTTAAAAGAAGTGCTGGGCACGAGTACGTCTACGGTCAGCCTGGAAGGACTGAAGCAGGCAGATTGCGTCGTGCTGCTGGGGTCAAATGCGCCCTATAACCATCCGCGCCTGATGAATGAATTGATTCAAGTGCGCGATCGCGGCGGTTCTGTGATCGTGATCAATCCCATCATGGAAGTGGGCCTGGTCAAGTTCGGTTCGCCTGCGTTTCCGCTGAAATCGCTCATTCCTGGATCGGAAATTTCTTCGCACTATTTGCAGCCCATTCCCGGTAGCGATGTAACGCTGCTGACAGGCATCCAAAAGGCGCTGCTGGAGCGCAATCAGGTGAATTGGGACTTTCTCAAGGCGCACACCGAAGGCTGGGAAGCGGTGGTGGAACAGGCCCGCAGCACAAGTTGGGACACCATTACGCAGGGATGTGGCGTGTCACAGCCAGAAATCGAAGCGGCGGCGGCGATGATTGGCAATGCCCAGCGCGTTGTGTTTGCCTGGGCGATGGGCATTACCCACCATGCCAACAGCGTGGATAATATCTGGAATATTGTGAACACGGCTCTGATGACGGGTAACTTGGGCAAACCTGGCGCGGGGGTGATGCCGATTCGCGGCCATTCCAACGTGCAGGGCTTTGGCTCAATGGGCGTAACGGTGAGGCTGAAGCAAGAGATTCAGCAGGCATTAGAGAAGTTATTAGGGCGATCGCTCAATTTGCCTCCTGGCTATCATACCCGCGACCTGATCGAAGCCGCAGACGCGGGCAAAGTCGATACGCTGCTGGCGTTGGGCGGCAACCTCTACGGCGCAAACCCCGACACTGCCCAGGCAAAACGCGCCCTCGGCAACATTGACACCATTATCTATCTGGCAACCAAGCCCAATCCGGGGCACTTTCACGGCCTGGCCAAAACGAATACGATCGTGCTGCCAGTCTTTAACCGCTTTGAAAATCCACACAAAACTACGGTGGAATCGGGCAACAATTTTGTACGCATGAACGATCCGGGTCAGACCCACCTAGAACAAGCCGACCTGATCGCCGAAGTGACGTTTCTCACCGAACTGGCGCATCGGCTGCTGGGCGATGATCCGATCGACTGGCGCAAGCTGCAAGACACGCGCTACGTTCGCCAGCTCATTGCCCGCACCATTCCTGGCTACGAGAAAATTTCTGCTCTGGATGACGGCGGCGAAGAGTTCACCATTTCGGGGCGCATCTTGACGCAGCCGCAGTTTAATACCCCTTCTGGCAAGGCACAGATGAAGCAAACGCCGCTGCCCGATCTGTCGCTGCCCGACCCCAGCCACTTTGGCGCGACCGATGGCGCAAGCGGACTGGTGCTGGCGCTAATCACCGCCCGCAGCTACTCGCAGCACAATACGGTGGTGTATAAAGAGGGCGATCGCTATCGAGGGATTCCCCATCGCCACTGTATCTTGCTCAATCCGCTGGATGCCGCCCGTGCTAGGTTTGCAGAACATCAAAAGGTGACGGTGCGGGGCGAGGCGGGTCAGCTAGATGGCGTTGAAGTGATTTTTGGGGCGGTGCGTCCGGGTGCGGCGCTGATGTTTTATCCCGAAGTGAACGCAATTTTTCACGCCAAAACAGACCCGCGCTGCGGCACTCCGGCCTATAAGCGTGTGCCTGTGTGGGTTGGAGGCCGGATCTGAGGGGTCTGGCAACTGTCTATGCGGAAATCTTTTTGAGCATTGGGGAAAATTTGGGCACTCTATTTGGGAGCTTTGCTGAAGAGCGGCTCCAACGGCTGGAATCTGCTGTCCTCCTTCCTCGAAATCCCCGCCCTATGCGATGCGCCTGGTTTGCACGCTGCCCATCTAGCTTCGTCCAAGCGCAGTGGTTGAGCCTGCTGCTGGTTTTGCCGCTGGCGGCGCTGCCGGCCCGCGTTGCTGCGGAGCCGTTGTCCGGGCTTGCCCAGGCAGCCCCCGCTTCTCAAGCGCGTCTGACAGAACGAGCAGATGAGCGGCTGCGCCAGGGCGCGAGCCAGTTTCAGCGCCGCCAGTGGGATGCGGCAGAACACTTGTGGCAGGAGGCTCTGCGGCTCTATCGGCAGGCGGGCAATCGGGTGGGCGAGGGGCGCGTGCTGGGCAACTTGGCCGCCATTCAGGAGGCGACTGGCCGACCGCAGGCGGCGCTCCGCTTGTTTCGGCAGAGTTTGGCCGTGGCAGAGGAGATTGGCGATCGCCGGGGCATTAGCTTTGCGCTGTCTAATCTGGGGTTTCTGCACACGCGACTGGGGCAATATGACGAGGCGATCGCCCGTCTCCAGGCGGCACTCCCTCTCGCACAGCAAATGGGCGATCGCGAAGGGGAGTATGATGTATTGAACCAGCTAGGTATTGTGCATCGGGCGCAGGGGCGCTACGACGAGGCGATCGCCGCTTTTCAGCAAAGTCTGGCGATCGCCCAGGCAGAGCAGAGCCGTCGGGGTCAGGCGAATGTGCTGGGCAACCTGGGCAACACCTACACCGAGCAGGGCAACTATCCGGCCGCCCTAGAGAGCTATCAAAAAACGCTGGAACTGGCTCAGCAGGCACAAGATCGGGGAATGCAGGCCGGTGTCTTGCAGCGATTGGGGCAATTGTATACTCGGCTGGGCAATCTATCGCGGGCGGTGGCCGTGCTAGAGGAGGGGCTGGCGCTGGCGCAACACCTGGGCGATCGCCGCCTGCAAGCCTACACCTTGGGCAGCTTGGGCATTGTCTATGCCCGCACCACAGAACCCGAACGGGCCGTGCCGCTGCTGCAATCGGCAATTGAAATCACTATGCAACTGGAAGACCGACCCAATGAGAGCGCCCTGCGGCAGGTATTGGGCAGTGCCCATGCGGCAATGGGCAACCTGCGGACGGCTCGTCAGCAGTATGAACAGGCACTGGCGATCGCCCGGTCGATTGGCGATCGCGCAGGCGAAGGGCAAGCCCTCGGCGAATTGGGTCAACTGCTCACCGACGAGGGCAAGCCGGCCGAAGCCGTCGCACACTATCAACGGGCACTGGCGATTTTGCGAGAAATTGGCGATCGCCCCAACCAGGGACGGGCCCTGTCGCTATTGGGAGAGGCGCTGGTGGCACAGGGCCAGCTAGCAGCAGCGGCAGATGCCCTGACCGAAGCCGTGGACATCTGGGAATCGCTGCGACCGGGGCTGAGCGATGCAGATCAGGTTTCCCTGTTTGAAACGCAGACCTCGACCTATCGCCTGCTTCAGCAAGTGCTGATCGACCTGGGCAAGTCTCAGGAGGCACTGCTGATTGCAGAACGGGGACGGTCTCGCGCCTTTTTGGAACTCGTGGCCCAGCGGCTCTCGGCCCAGGCAGCCCTGCGATTGCAAACGCCGCCGCCTTCGCTGTCTGAAATTCGCCAGATTGCCCGCCAGCAAAACGCAACGCTGGTGCAGTACACCCTACTAAACAGCAATCGTCTGGGAATTTGGGTAATTCGCCCCGATGGCGACATCCAGTTTCGCCAAACCGTCCTGCCCGCAGCGACCCCCTCTATCGAAGACACCGCCGAACAAACTCGCGTCGCCGCCGCCCTTGGCCGGGGCGCAACCCCAACCGAAGTGCAGGTTGCCAGCCTGGTGTCTCAGACCCGCAGCGACCTGCGCGAGAGCCGCGCCACAACCGATTCGCCAGCACCCACCGCGCCCGCCCGCCGCATCAGCCGCAAGCTGCAAACCCTGCACCAACTGCTGATCGAGCCGATCGCCGATTTGCTGCCTCGCAACCCAACAGCAGAGGTGGTGTTCATTCCGCAAGGACAGCTTTATCTCGTTCCATTTGCGACACTGCAAGCAGCAGACGGCTCGTTTATGATCGAGCGGCATACCCTCCGCATTGCCCCAGCCATCCAGATTTTAGGGCTGACCCATGCACGACAGCGCCAGCGGCGCGGCCCGGCATCTGCCTTGATTGTGGGCAATCCCACCATGCCGAGTGTGGGAGAGCCGCCACAACCCCTCGGCAGCCTGCCCTATGCCGAACAAGAAGCCCAGGCGATCGCCCATATCCTCAACACGCAGGCGATTACCGGAAGCCAGGCCAGCGAAACGGCGATCGCCCAGCGCATGGCCAACGCCCGTATTATTCACCTGGCAACGCATGGATTGCTGGACGATGTGGCAGGGCTGGGTGTGCCAGGGGCACTGGCGCTGGCTCCCAGTAGAGACTCGGATGGATTGCTCACGTCAAACGAAATCCTGGGACTGTCGCTGTCCCATGCAGACCTGGTGGTGCTGAGTGCCTGCGATACAGGCCGTGGCAAGATCACAGGTGATGGCGTGATTGGGCTTTCGCGCTCCTTTATCTCGGCGGGTGCATCCAGCGTGGTTGTGTCGCTGTGGGCGGTGCCCGACGACTCCACGGCCGCGCTAATGACTGCTTTTTATCAAAACCTGAAGCACCATCCCAACCGGGCCCAGGCGCTGCGCCAGGCCATGCTGACCGTGATGCAACAATACCCCAGTTCCCGCGATTGGGGCGCGTTTGTGCTGATTGGTGAAGCAGAGTAGCAGGCAGCATGGCCAGGTCCTCAAAATTTGGTAGAGTGATGCCGTGCGAAACTCATTGCATTGGCTAAATCGGCGACAGATTGCAAGTCTGTCATTTCCACCATGCGAGTTCGGGATTTCCGATCGGAGCAGAAGCCTTGCACGGGCGATCGCCCCGTTAGCATGGAGCTAATGCGATGGATTTCGCCCCATGACTCTCACCCTTTCTCTTCCGTTTTCTCTTCGTATGACTGGTCCAGTGCAATCTCCCTACAGCAACCAGCAAATCTCGGTCTGGCTGCGCGGACTGCTCGCCATTGCCTGGGCTGACGGCAATTTTGACGAGCAGGAAAAAGCGCTGATTTCTAACCTGACTGAGATCGAACTTGCGCCCAAGACCGAGCTAGAAGGTGCAGCCCACATCATGCCCGCAGCCGTTGCTGAGGGACTGGGAAACGACCCGAAAACTGCCGAAAACTTTTTGCGGACTGCCGTGATGGTGGCGATCGCCGATGGCACCTACTCCACCGCCGAAGACCGCCTGCTTCAGGACTATTGCACCGCGCTAAACCTCCAGCCTGCCGTGCTGGATTCGCTGCGCCACACCTTGACCCAAACCAGCGACAGCGGCGCGGTGGATCAATTCACCGAGCTAGACGATGAACACTATCTCCCGGTGCTGGCCCCAATACAGGAGTGGCTAGACGGACTAGAAGTGAAAGATCCGCGACTAGCCCGCTTCCTCTGCAAGATGATCCCGCCGCAGTGCCCTTTTGAACGCGACGTGGTGCTGTTTGGCCGCAAGATCGTCCACATTCCTGCCATGTGCAAACTCAACCCGCTGTATGAGCAGTTGGTCGGGCTGCGGTTTCGGGCGCTATCTTATCTGGCAGACGACTGCGGCGAGGACGTAACACCATATTGCTAACGTTGCTAAGGCGGAATTGTTAGCGTTGTTGAGAGAGTGTTTGAAAAAGGAAAGAGGGTTATATCAAATCCGGCTAATTGCACATAGTTAATAATATCAAATCCGGTCAATCAACCTAAGAATTGCAGGCTACTAAAGCCCGCCCATTCTAAGTCTATAGTGTGGTCAATTAAGCAGATTTCATATTAAAACCATCCCTAATGAACCTTGAAGAACCTCAAAAATTAGGGGGGCTTCTCGGTGTCTCTGCACTTGCAAGTAGCCAAGTCGATAGACGTTAATAATCCTCCTGGATAAACAGAAGGCCTAGTCAGGATCTCTGTTCCGTCCGTTAAATCTCTTGCATGAATGCTGTTTTGAAGACGTGAACCGTAGCGCGATAGTATCGCGACGATTCACGCAAGAAGCCTGTTGCAGCAAGATGTTAGCTTTTGGCGATCGCCCCTCATCTCCCAACGCCAGAGCCTCTGGGCGATCGCCCCCCGACACCCCTCGGAACCTCCAACGGCTGACCCAAGCCTATCGCTGCTCAATGTTGGCATCTTACCCGAAAGCTGTTGAGACTTTTCGGGTCGACCGAGTTCTCGAAGGACTGAACCTTTGCAATTGGGGGCGAATCGCCTCCTCACCGATAAGCTAACTGAACCAGAGCGCTGAGGGCTAATGATAAGGCTCAACAGCGGCAGATCACCATTAACACCAACTGATAAACTTCACTCTGTCCGCTGCCACGCAGTTATGGGAGACGAAAGTAGCAGCAACGGAGGAGACGACCATGCAGTGGGCGACTGCTAGCAATTGCGTGAACTCTAGTTCTAGGTACTATCAGGCTGCAAGACGTAAGGAATTGGCAATAAGCAAATAATCCCTATGAGGGCGATCTGATGTGGATGGAGGAAGAAGAATTAAAGCTCTTAGAGCTTCAGTAAATTCTTCCAACCCTTCATCGCGTGATATTGCGCGAAGTTGGCTGACCTTCCTTTCATTTAGCTCAATTGAGTAGTCCTCATCCACGA
>JBDNCP010000057.1:0-26260 GCA_046719575.1 Cyanobacteriota bacterium | reverse complement strand
TGGAGATGTCATGAGACCCACAGGTTGGACAGGTCATCTCGATGCTCATTGGCCCTCCTCTCTCAAACTCTAGAAATGCGACGGCGTTACCTTATTTCTCTCTATCCTTTACACTAATCTACTACCTGATAGTTGGTTGCGATGTCACCAGTTCAGGCCAAGCAACTGTGAAGGATCGACTCTAGAGACAGGTTCCTTTCAAATCACAAAGATTCAAGAGGAGCCAAGGGAGCCAGCGCCCCCTGCGCCAACTTATTTGCTGTGGCTTTGCCTTAGCCTATTTGCCTTAGCCTATTCGCCTTAGCCTATTCGCTTCAGCCCATTTTCAGCCCAGAGCCAAGCCCAGACAGAATGTACTCGATGCTACAAACAGGGCTACTGCAAAATCAGCAGCGCTGCCTCAAAAGGCTTAGCACTGAACCAGCAATGAAGCCCTCATGCTAAAGGTGCTGTCCAGAGTTCATTGTGATTTCTGATACATTTTTACCTTTTTTTAGTCTGTCAAAAGTTTTGGGCTGCCCTGTGGCTGATTGCCTCAACGTCCTGATGAACAGCCATGTCTTAAAACCCTTGATAAGGATGGAACTTGAGGGATGCCGATGCCAGCCATGATGTGAAATACTGGCAATTTTTCTTGGGGGCTGTGCTAGCAAATGGGGAGAACGGGGCATACTAAGTCAGTGTTGAATCATCGGTCATGATCTATCCGGTGAGGCTCAACTGACTCGATATCCACCCAATACCACCCGATATCTCTCTATAGCTACTGGGGAGGATGTGAATCTGGCTAGATCCGGGCGATCGCCCAGCCTGCTATCCCCACGCTGCTGGTCTGCCACTCTTCACCTGCTAACCATTGAGACTCCAAGGACGATTTGAGCATGTCCATCGAGACCCTTCAACCTGCAAATCCTCGCGATGTAAACGTGTATGCACCCTACTATCAAGGCCGCAAGCGCAACGCCCTGCCCCTTGCCATCAGCCTTTATCAAAGGGGTAGCCTGGAAGGATCTCGCAAAATTGAGGGGGGAGAAAGCATTCCGTTTGTGGCAAGCTGGAGTGTGTCGTCGTTGCCCGCTGACCTGACGCGTTGCCGGATGCAGTTTGATGGCAATGCCGAGCTAAGCTACGAAGTTACACTGGCAAACTTTGAGTTTGTTGATTTTTTGATCGATGTAATTTTTTATTTCAAATCCAACCGTATCGCAGACTTTTCTCAGGGTTTCTACCGCAAGCTGCTGCGTCTGGATGAATAACTGGATGAATAAGCCGGTTTTCTGAACTTGCCGTCCCCCCTTGTGAAAGCAAAGACCTCCTCTACAATGGGGAGAAGTCCGCAGCGTCGGATATGTCTTGCAGCGAAAAGTGGTTGGTGGGTCTGTGCAATATTTACTCGTAGGTTCTCCCGAGGCGTATAGTGGCAAGTCTGCGATTATTCTGGGGCTGGCGCACCTGTTTCAAGAGAGGGGGGTAGATATTGCCTACGGCAAGCCAATGGGGACTTGCTTGAGTGAGTCTGAGGCAGACACGCTGGATGAAGACGTGCGGTTTATTGCGGCAACGCTAAATTTGCCGGAGAGCCGCCTGCGTCCTACGCTGCTCTCGCTCGATCCTGAGACGATTGCCCGCCGCATCAAGGGCGAAGACCCGACTCACTACCAGCAGGCGCTGGCGGCCTATGAGCGGATGCAGGGCGGTACTCTAGGACTCCTAGAGGGTCCGGGAACCCTGGATGAGGGCTATTTGTTTGACCTGACGCTACCGCAAATGGCCGAGGTGCTGAATGCGCCCGTGCTGCTGGTGTCTCGCTATCATTCTGACCTGGTGGTAGATTCGCTGCTGGCCTCGAAGCGGTTGCTGGGCGATCGCCTCCAGGGAGTGCTGCTGAACGATGTGCCGCTGGATCAGGTTGAGGCGGTGGATGCTAATGTGCGCTCGTTTTTGGAAAGCAAGGGCATTCCAGTGCTAGCGGTGTTGCCCCGAAGCGATCTGCTGCGGAGCGTTAGCGTGGCGGAGTTGGTGCATCAGTTGAATGCAGAGGTGCTGTGTCGTCCCGACCGGCTAGATCTGATGGTGGAAAGCCTGAAAATTGGCGCGATGAATGTGAACTCGGCACTCAAGTATTTTCGCAAATCGCGCAACATGGCGGTAGTGACGGGGGGCGATCGCCCCGACATTCAGCTTGCCGCGCTGGAAACCTCAACCCACTGCCTGATTCTCACCGGGCAAATTCCACCGACGCCTGCTGTCCTCAGCCGTGCCGAAGACCTAGAAGTGCCTATTCTCTCGGTTGATCTAGACACCCTGACCACAGTGGAAATCATCGACCGCACTTTTGGTCAGGTGCGCCTGCATGAATCCATCAAAGTGCAGCACATTCGCCAGTTGATGCGGAGCCACTTTGACTTGGAGCGATTGATGAGTGCGCTGGCGCTAGAACCCGTGCCAACAGCCTGAGGCGCTACTGCACCCCTGACAAAACCCTGCCAACCAGACCTGAAGGCCAGTCCTGCGCCGAAAGCTTTACACAGCTTTACAATGAAAGCAAGATTGCAGGAAACATCACGGCAGAAAAACATGGCAGAAAAAATCGTAAAGTCCGACGCGGAGTGGAAAGCACAGCTTACGCCGGAGCAATATCGTGTAACCCGCAAAAAAGGCACCGAACGTGCCTTCACAGGAGCCTATCACGACAATAAAGCGCCTGGAATCTACAAATGCGTCTGCTGTGGCACGCCGCTGTTTAGCTCCGAAACCAAGTTTGACTCTGGCACGGGCTGGCCCAGCTATTGGGCCCCGCTGTCGGCTGAAAACATCGGCTACGAAGAAGACAACAGCTTCTTTATGCGTCGGGTCGAAGTCCACTGCGAAACCTGTGGCGCACACTTGGGACATGTGTTTAACGATGGCCCTGCGCCGACGGGGATGCGCTACTGCATTAACTCCGCTTCGCTGACCTTTGAGGAAAAACAGGTATAGGGAGAGTGCAAGGATGAGGCAGGACTAGGATTGCTATTGCTTCGCTATTGCGACACCCTAGTCTCCGCGTTACCCCTCCACCAGCACTCCTGGCTCTCGTAGGTTCCTTAGGGCGGCGCTACCTGTGCAAAGCAAGACGGTGTTGAGTTCCGCGAGCAGGGCTTGGATCAGTTCATCCAACGCTGCGTCGGAGTCGGCGGCGGCTTGCAGGAAAGGGAGCGCCAGTCCGCCCAAGTCTGCACCAAGGGCGATCGCCTTTGCGACATCCAGCCCGTTTCGCAGACCGCCGGAGGCAATGAGCGGGATGGTGGGGGCGATCGCCCGGATCGACGTAATACAGTCGGCAGTCGGAATGCCCCAGTTGGCAAAGGTGTTGCCCAGACGACGCTGGAGCGGGTCTTGGGCGCGTTCGCTCTCTACGCGGGCCCAGGAGGTGCCGCCTGCGCCAGCTACATCGATCGCCCCCACGCCGCAGTCGATCAGCCGTTGCGCCATCGGTGCAGAGATGCCGTTGCCCACTTCCTTGGCGATTACGGGCACAGGCAACACCTTGCAAAGCTCGGCAATCTTGCTCAGCAGCCCGCGAAAATTGCGATCGCCCCGCGTCTGCACGCACTCTTGCAGCGGGTTCAGGTGCAGCACCAGCGCATCCGCCTGGAGCCAGTCCACGACGCGGCGGCACTCGTCTACGCCGTAGCTATAGTTAAGCTGCACTGCGCCCAGGTTGGCAAACAGCAAAATATCCGGCGCAACGGAGCGCACGGAAAACGTGGACACCACTTCCGGATTTTCGATGGCCACGCGCTGCGACCCCACGCCCATCGCCAGCCCGTGCCGCTGTGCCGCCGCCGCCAGCCGTAGGTTGATCACCCGCGCCAAATCTGTGCCGCCGGTCATGGAGGAAATCAGCAGCGGAGCCGCCAGCGCCTTGCCCAAAAAGGTCGTGCCCAGGTTCAAATCGGCAGGCCCCAACTCCGGCAGGCAGCAGTGGGTAAACCGATAGCGCTCTAACCCCGTGGTGAGCTGCGACTGGACGTTTTCCTCTAGGCAGACGCGGATGTGTTCGGCTTTGCGGGCCTGAGTGGCGATCGCCTGTTCGGAAACGGTGTCGGCAACGCGGGCAGAAGGGGACGAAAGAGAATCGATCGGTCGCGTCATGCTGGATGGAGTGCGGCTTTTGCATTTGCTAGTGTGCCATGCGATCGCCCCTCTACTGGCATCTTCATCAAAAATGAAATACGATCGCTGGCTGGGTAGGAGACTGCTCTGGGGGCATCGATTGAGATGGACTGTGTTGCCTACAGCCTTTGTCTACGGCTCTCAGAAGACTTCTCACACAAGGAGCTATTCCCATGCCCCGGTCTTTGCTCAAGCGGGCGATCGCCCTCTGGCTGATTCTGTCGGCTACCTTGGTCGCGCTATTGATCGCCGAATCGCCTACGCTAGCCCACACGCCCTTTGCCAGTATCGAGATTCAGCCCAGCGCAGCTTCCACTATTCACTTACCCAACCGTATTTTTAACTGCACCCAAGGCACGACTCGGTGGCAGTGCAGCGCTATGCTAGCCGAGCAGCCGTTAGACATCACCTGGAGCTACACGCCGCAATTGCCCAGCGAGTTGGGGAACTGTACTGTGGTTTATCGCGGCAAGCCCGTCTTGTGCGAATCGACCGGGGCAGACTATATGCGCGGGTTGCAATATCGCTACGCCTTACAGGGCGACCTGGGGCTAGAGGCGGCACAACTCGATGCGCTGCGGTGGAAATATTGGGGCATCAACGTGTTGATGTCGATGCGGGAGATGGGGTTAATTGGGCTAGGGCTGGCGCTGTCGCTGGTGGGCGGTGTACTGGTGGCGCTGGGAGCGTGGCGCAACCCAGGGCGCTGGGCTAAGGGCATCGCCAGTTTTGCCTGTGGCATGGGGATGGCGATGCTGGTGTCTAATTATTTTGGGCGAATTTTGCTGGAAACGCTGAGGGGGGTTGGTATTTCCGACGACCAGTGGCAATGGCTGAGCGGTGGGCTGGCGATCGCCGCCGGACTAGGCACTTGGATCAGCACAGCGGCGCTGCTCTATTTCCCATTTGGCACGACAATGCGGCTGGTGGTCAGTCTGCTGGCGGGTGTGTCGCTGTTTAGCCTGCTGGCCCAGTCTGTCGGCATTGGCTATTTACTCAGTTTTCTAGGACTTCCAGTGTCTCACAGTCTGATCTGGAGCCGCCTGCCGATTTTTATTGCCAGCGCCGCGGCGTGGCTGGCGGCGTTCTGGCTATATCGCAAGCGCCCCATCAACACGCGCCGCTTCCTCAGCTTTACTGGCGGACTGGGCGTATTTTCAATTGGGTCGCTGCTGGCGCTGATGGGCTTGCTGTGGCTGGGCTACGTAGACTAGGAACCAGCCAATCCAAACTCCAGAATCCAAAATCCAAAATCCCTCCCCCTCTACCCCACAGGCAGGGCAGTCAGGGCAGCCTCGGCGGTGCGAAATCGCCGAGTCACGTCTGGCTCGGTCATTTGCTTGAGCCAGGTGGAAAATTCGGGGCTGCACTGGAGGCATTGATCCAGGTCGATCTGAAATCCTCGGTGGGGCAGGTTTATCGGTTCTATCCCGGTTAGCCCTGCAACCAGCGTCATGCCGAGGCTATAGAGATCGGAGGCAGTCATGGCGCGGCGACCAATTTGCTCTGGCGCGATGTAGCCTTCCGTGCCGACAAGGCTAAAGGTCGTCCCGTCGGCGGGCGTGAGGGATTTCACTGAGCCAAAATCGATCAGGCTGACCTGAGTGGCGATCGCCCCTTCATCGTCCGACAGCAGCACATTGCTAGGTTTGATGTCGCGATGCACGATAGGCGGCTGCTGCGCGTGCAAATATTGCAAGATTTCCAGTGCTTGCCGTGCAACCTGCTTGGCTTCAGCTTCGCTGAGGGTACGCTTGGCTTTGAGGTATTGATCGAGCGAGGTTCCGGGCAAATAGCTCTGGATCAGCACCAGCGCCTTGCCGCCGCGCGGCAGGTCAATTTCAAAATAGCCCAAGTAGCGCGGCGTGGCAGGATGGGCCAGCACTTGCAGCGCGTCGGCTTCGCGGGTAAATCGTTTGAGGTCGTCGGGGCCAAGGTTTTCGTCAATAAATACGACCTTGAGGATGACAGGTTCCTGGGTCATCAGGTCGCGGGCTAGCAGCGTCCAGCGGCCTGACTGTTTGCCCAGTTGTTGTTCCACTTCGTAGCGATCGCCGAGTATCTGACCTGACATAATACAAAGGTTGAGAGTAATACATCTTTGATTAGAGCAACGATTAGAGCAACCCTTTATCGCTGGATACGCCGTCCGATTGCGGAGCAGTACCAGGCTTTCTCTGCAACACAACAAATCACAAACCTAACTTCCAGCCTATCGCCAGAGCCACCTCTCGACACCCATACTTATCACCCATACTTATCATTGCTTACTATGTCTTCTTCTGTCTCATCGCCTGCTCCCCAGTCGGATTCGATTCGCCATCAGCAGCATCCCCTGATTCATGCTCTGGCAGATCGGATCGAGGCGGTCTGGCAAGCTCATTTGGACTTGTCCCCTTACCATTTGCCCAAAGACCTGGGCTATGTAGAAGGACGACTAGAGGGCGAGCGGCTAGTGATCGAAAACCACTGCTATCAAACGCCGCAGTTTCGAAAGCTGCACCTAGAACTGGCGAGGCTGGGCACAGGGCTGGATATCCTGCACTGTGTTATGTTTCCCCGATTGGACTATGATCTGCCCATGTTTGGCGCAGATTTGGTGGGTGGGCGCGGCCAGGTGAGCATGGCGATCGCCGATTTGTCGCCCGTGCGGGGCGATCGCAGCCTGCCTACCAGCTACGTGAGCGAGTTGGAATCCCTGCCGCCGCTCCAGTTTTCCCAAACGCGCAGCTTCCCCACCTGGGGCACGATTTTCTCAAGCTACTGCGTGTTTATCCGTCCAGAGTCAGAAGACGAGCAGCAGCAGTTTCTCGACCGGGTGGAAACGTATCTAAAGATTCACTGCCAGCGGGCGATCGCCACACCCCCCACGCCCGAAAAACAGGCGGAACTCTTAGCAGGGCAGCAGCACTACTGTACCCAACAGCAGCAAAATGACAAAACCCGTCGCGTCCTAGAAAAAGCCTTTGGCGAAGATTGGGCAGAGCGCTACATGACGACAGTGCTGTTCGATTTGCCCGCAGAGTAGGAGCTTTCCAATAGAGCGCGAAGCATAGCTGAAAACTGCTATCCCCGCCGACGGGCAGCCGCCCTCTGCTCCAGCCGAAAGAGCCACCCCATCAGCGCCACCAACCCCAGTTGCAGCGCCAGATTCGGCAGCGTGTCACTATCACCCTGCCCGGCCGCAAGCTGAGCGGCAAAAACAAACGCGCCGATCAGTCCAGATGCGCCAAACGCCAAATAGACAAATTGCCGCAACCCCCGATAGGGCGCTTTCGATTCCGCCACTAGCCGAGCATAGGCCTCTGGATCACGCTCCTTCAGCTTCTCGCCCCGCTCCCTCAACCGATCTGTCATGCCTCTTTCCCAGTGCTGGCTGTTTCCCAATAAAACACAGCATCGACCCTAGCAGGTGCGATAGTGCCCGCCTATCTACCATAACCCTCGTTTGCCGCTAGGGTGAACGGTTGCCCAGTTGGTTCGGGCTAGCGCAAGCTGTTCGTCGCTAATCTTGGCTCCCGTCAGGTCTGCGCCGCAGAGATTAGCCCCCCGCAGGTTAGCGTGGCTCAAATAGGCATAGCTCAGATCTGCCCCCCGCAGATCTGCCCCCTGCAAATCTGCGTGGCTGAGATAAGCCCGCGCCAAGTTTGCGTTTTTCAAAATCGCCTGGTTCAGGCTGGCTCGACCAAAATCAGCGTTAAACAGGTTTGCACCCTGGAGATTCACCTTATACAGCTTAGACTGGTGGAAGTTGGCTCCCGTCAGCTCTACCTTAGACAGGTTCAGCAGGCTCAGGTCACGAGAGGTAAAATCACGCTTCCCCTTAGCGTAGTCATTCAGCAATTCATCAGCCCGCAGCTTGGGCATCAGCGCCGGATGTCCGCCAGAGTTGCTACCGCCAGAGTTGCCATTGCCACCCGATGCGCCCCGACCCCGATCGAGCGTGGTGACCGAGACGGGTTTTTGGATTGCAGTGCGGCGATGTCCGCCCGTGTAAAGCGACCCGCCAGAATCGCCCCCAGATTTAGACTGCCGTGCGCGAATGGCGGCTGCCATGCGGGCAGAGGGCGACGAGGGAAACAGGTTGCCGCTGAGGTCGCCAGAGGGAATGGGGTGGTGAGGAGATACCTCAGGCTGGCGGGCAGAAGGACGCGCAGGCTTTACCATGCTCTGGGCCAGGCTGTCGAGGTATGGCTCCAGATCCAGGGCGCGCAGAACTTCACCCGCGTTCTGATAGCGGTGGCGAACAGAGACTTCCAGCATCTTTTCCAAAACGCCTGCGAAGTGTTCGCTAATGTGAACTTGTTCTCGCCACAGAATTTCGCCCGTGGTCGGGTCATAGTCCATATCCTTCGGCGCTTTACCCGTCAGCAGATAAATGCAAGTGACCCCCAGCGCATAGATGTCGCTGGCGTAGACAGGGCGCATCGCCATTTGCTCTGGCGGAGCATAGCCAGGCGTACCAATAGCGTAGGCTGTCAGAGCAGTTTGCTCGGTTGCACCCGCTCGTATCGGATTGACCTGATCTTTCACAGCACCGAAGTCAATCAGCACCAGCTTTTTGTCTTGGGTGCGACGGATCAAGTTGGCAGGCTTGATGTCGCGGTGAATCACCTGCTGAGAGTGAACGTACTGCAACATTGGCAGCACTTCGCTCAAAAATTGCTTAACTCCTGCCTCGCTGAAGGGGCCATTCTGCTTCACTTCCTGCTGGAGGGTAGAGCCGCTGATGTATTCCTGAATTAGGTAAAACTCTTGGTTCGCCTCGAAATAGTCGAGCAGTCGAGGCACTTGGGGGTGGTTACCGATTTTACCCAGCGTTTTGGCTTCTCGGCGGAATAGCTCCCGTGCCATTTGCAACACATGGGGCGAGGAGGCGACTGGGCGAAGCTGCTTGATCACGCAGTGAGGACTGCCAGGAAGCGATTCATCCTTAGCCAGAAACGTGGCCCCAAACCCGCCATGCCCAAGGGATTGCACCACCCGATAGCGATCGCGCAGCAGCAGCTTAGAGCCACAGGCCTGACACAGCTCAGTATGGGTCAGATTTTCTGGTTTTGGACAGGCAGGATTTAAGCAGTAGCTCATTCGGCATCACTCGTTAGGTTGACCGCCGGGCGTATATCTCTAAAGCGAGAGCATGCACCTCTTCTACAATTATCGGATCAAGAGCATGAAGGTAGAGTGCAGTTCTCTCGGGGAAACCCTTGAAGACTTGCTAAAGATCATGCTGATTCGCTTGAAGCCCCAGTAAACATCCATAGATATACGGGATCAGCATGTAGCAATGTGTCTAAGAGCCTACTCAAAAGAGTGACGAAGCATCCAGACGGGATGTTGCTAAAACTGCCGGAGGAGCAAGATGCAGCGGGTAAAAGCATTTAGTCTCTATAAATTGTTTAACAGATTGTTGATGGATGTGCTAGGGGGTAGAAGCGCTTCCGAGACAATCGGACGGTAGAATTGGGAGGGCTGAGGCACGAGAGTTGGCGGTTTAGCGGCCGCTCCATTTGGGCTAATGTCTGGATGTAGCCGTGCTAAGGCTGGACTAGATTAGATTTTGATCACGTTAATTAATTTTTGTTGGGCAGAAAGGCACAATAGGCGATGCGAATTTCTCTGAACTGGTTGCGAGAGCTAGTCGATATCAACGTATCTCCAGAGGCGCTGGCAGATATGCTGACGATGGCGGGGTTTGAGGTGGAAGAGATTGAGGATCGCCGCACTTGGGCGGATGGCGTGGTGGTGGGTCGCGTGCTGGAGTGTCAGCCGCACCCCAATGCCGACAAGCTGAGCGTGTGTACGGTGGACATTGGGGCTAGCACCCCTTCTACCATTGTCTGCGGCGCGGCAAATGTGCGGGCTGGTATTTACGTTCCTGTGGCGACGCTGGGCACGCACCTGCCGATCATCGACCTGACGATTCGTCCCCGCAAGCTGCGGGATGTGCCCTCGGAGGGAATGATCTGCTCACTGGCAGAAGTAGGGCTGGCGAAAGAGTCGGAAGGCATCCACATCTTTCCGCAGGATTCACTCCAGGTGGGCATGGATGCACGCCCGCTGCTGGGCTTGGACGATGTGATTTTAGACCTGACCTCGACGGCAAACCGGGCCGATGCGCTGAGTATGGTGGGCATTGCGCGGGAGGTGGCGGCGCTGACGGGCGCGAAACTGAAGCTGCCAGAAGTCCCTGAGCTACCTGTGAAAGCGGCTGGCAAAGCGCTGGCGCTGCGGATTTCGGAGCCGGGAGCTTGTCCGATTTATATTGGCACAGTGGTAGAAGGGGTGGCGATCGCCCCATCTCCCGAATGGCTACAACGGCGGCTCCAGGCGGCGGGCACACGCCCGATTAACAACGTGGTGGACGTGACCAACTACGTGCTGCTGGAGTGGGGGCAGCCGCTCCATGCGTTTGATGGCGATCGCCTCCGTTCTATCGCGGGTTCTTCAGATCTAACGCTGGGCGTGCGCTTTGCCCACAGCGGCGAGACGCTGACCACGCTGGACAGCCAAGAGCGAAAGCTAACCGACCAAACGCTGCTAATTACGGCAAACGACCAGCCCGTAGCACTGGCGGGCGTGATGGGGGGCGAAAACAGCGAAGTGTATGCCGACACGACGAATCTGGTGCTAGAAGCAGCGGTGTTCGACTCGGTGGCCATTCGGCGATCTGCGCGATCGCAGGGGCTTCGCACCGAAGCCTCGGCCCGCTACGAACGCGGCGTGAATTCTGCCGAGCTAGACCTGGCCTGTCGGCGGGCGCTGGCGCTGCTGGTGGAACTGGCGGGCGGCAGGGTGGGCGTGCAGACGATAGCCGATGCACGGCCGGGCGGCACAATAGCAACGCGCACGATCGAATTGCGGCTAGAGCGGCTGAACCAAGTGCTGGGGCCGATTGAGCTAGAAAAAGATACACGACCCGGTGAGGGCGAAATAGGTGACTTGCAGCCCGCCGATGTGGAGCGGATTTTGACGGCGCTGGGCTGTGAGCTAACCCCGATCTCAGCAGCGGGCGACGTGTGGCGGGTGAGTGTGCCGCCCTATCGCCACCGCGACTTGGAGCGCGAGATCGACCTGATTGAAGAAGTGGCGCGGGTCTACGGCTACAACAACTTTTGTGACACCCTGCCCGCCAAGACCGAACTGGGCTTTCTGTCGCCTGATTACGCCCTGACGCGGCAGATTCATAGCGCCTTCAAAGCTGTCGGGTTGACGGAGGTGATTCACTATTCGCTGGTAAAGCCAGATGGTGAGAACCAGATTGCCCTGAGTAACCCGCTGTTTGTGGAATATTCTGCCCTGCGGACTGAAATGCTGACGGCGCTGATCGACGCTTTTCAGTACAACCTAGAGCAGGGCAATGGGGCGTTGAATGCCTACGAGATCGGGCGCGTGTTTTGGCGCGAAGAGGACGGGCTGTATGAGGGCGATCGCCTTGCTGGAATTCTGGGCGGCGATGCGTCGGTTGGGCGCTGGGTTCGTAGCGGTCGCGAACAGCCGATGACCTGGTTTGAAGCCAAAGGCCTGCTGGAAAGCGCGTTTCGGCAGCTTGGCGTGGCCGTCGAGTTTCAGCCTGATCGGCGGAATCCGCTGCTGCATCCCGGACGCACCGCCTCGCTGTGGGTGCAGGGTGAACGGCTGGGCACCTTTGGGCAACTGCACCCGCAGGAACGCCAGCGGCGGGGGTTGCCCGACGAAGTGTATGCCTTTGAGCTAGATCTGGATTTGCTGCTGGAGGATATGTCTAGCGAAGACCGGATCACGCCTGTCTTCAAGCCCTATTCGGCTTATCCGGCTTCGGATCGAGATCTGGCGTTCTTCGCACCGGTGCAGTTCTCAGTAGCAGAAATCGAGCGGGCGGTTCGCAAGACGGCCGGCAAACTGCTGGAATCCGTAGAGTTGTTTGATGAATATCGTGGCGAATCAGTGCCTGAAGGCAAGCGAAGCCTGGCGTTTCGGCTGGTCTATCGGGCGAGCGATCGCACACTCACCGACGAAGACATCGAGCCTGTGCATCAGAAAGTCCGCGAGGCGCTCCAGGAAAAGTTCCAGGTGAGCTTGCGGAGTTAAGAACGAAAAACGAAAAAAGAAGAACGAAAAAAGAAGAATGAAAACCGAAAATCCTTTCCTCTTCGTTCTTCTCTCTTCGTTCTTCCCTCTTCGTTCTTCCCCCCGCCTCACTCCACTGCTTCCAGCTTCTGCAACGCCAGTGCCGCTGCATCCGAAACATGGGGATGGCTGTCGCGCAGCAGATACCGCAGCGCGGCAATGCTCTTGGGGGTGGGCAGGTTGCCGAGGGCTTCGGCAAGGCGCTGGCGAACCAGCCAATCCGGCGAGTCTACAAAGCGCAGGATGGACTCGACGGCTTCCAGGTCTTGCAGCTCTCCCAATGCGGCGATCGCCGCCTGATGTAGCACCACCTCATCGCTGTCTAGCGCTTGCAGCAGGGCGTGGCGGGCGCGGGGGTCTTTCAGGTTGCCCAGCGACACGGCGGCGCTGAAGCGCACCAGCCAGTCTGTATCTTCGTAAAATGCCCGCAACAGCGGCTCGACTGCGCGGGAATCACCCAAGTAGCCCAATGCTCCGGCTGCGTCGGCGCGAATGCCATAGTCGGGGTCGTTTTCCAAGATCTGCGCCAGGACGGGGTAGCATTCGTCCGTTTGCTTGATACCCAGCGCAAACACCGCCATCGATCGCACTTGCAGGCTTTCGTCGTCTAGCACTTTGAGAATCAGCGGCACGGCCGACTCCGAAGGGATATCGCGCAGCATGGCCAGGGCGACCATGCGATCGCTCGACTTAGGACTATCAAGTTGAGTCTTGATCTGCTCCAGGCTGAGTTGGCTCATGGCACTTATTACGAATTGTTAACTTTATGATAGCGAAATTTCTGGTTTTCGGGCTGGGGTAGGGCTGCCAGCCGCATCGTTCCCCTCAGGCGTAGCCGAACCAGAGGAGTCCAGCCACAATCAGGGCGATCGCCCCCAAAGAAAGCCACACAAACGAGTTGTCTTTAGTATTTATCTGACTGAGATCAATCGGCTCTGGATCGGGCTTGGGACGAGGTTTGGGGCGCGACGGCTTGGGGCGATTGGGCGTGGCGTAGGCCCTTTGGTCTTCGGCGCTGGCGGTTTCTAGCCCGCCCAAGTCAGGAATCTGGGTCAGCCATTCGGGGCGAGTCCGCAGGCGCGGCGCAGTCAAGATGGCTTGCAGGCGGCGGCTCTGCTTGCGGGTTTTCACATCGGGATGGCGCACCAGTTGCTCGCAGAGGGCGATCGCCGCGTCGGTCCGCCCTGCGGCCTCGTAGGCCGTCACCAGCCAGATCTGCACCTCGCCGCCCAGCTTGCCGCCCCGCTCCACTAGCGCTGCGGACTTTTCTAGACATTCCACCGATTCGCGATAGCGCCCGCCTTCAAAGTTTTGCTTACCCGCTTGAAAGAGCGCTCTGGCCCGCTCTAGCGCCTCTGGGTTTGCCACCATACCTGTGCTGCACCTATCCCATAAAGTCTGAGGCAACCAGCATAGAGCCAATCCCTGCGTCAGTAAAGATCTCCAACAGCAGGGCATGGGGCAGGCGACCGTCGATAATATGGGCGGCTTTGACACCTTGGGCGAGCGATCGCACGCAGCAGTTGACCTTGGGAATCATGCCACCAGAGACAATGCCCGACTCAATTAGCCGCCGCGCTTCCTGGATATCTAGGCGAGGAATCAGCGTTGAAAGGTCGTGATAGTTTTTCAAAATGCCCGGTGTGTCGGTCATCAGGATTAGCTTTTCGGCTCCCAGCGCAGCGGCTAGCTCTCCGGCCACCGTGTCGGCGTTGATGTTATAGGCCTGCCCTCTGTCATCGGCTGCAACACTCGACACGATGGGGATATAGCCCTCGCGCACCAGCGCCTCGATGAGCTTGGTGTCGGTGCTTTGCACTTCACCCACAAAGCCAATGCCTTCTTCACCCTGGGGTCGCGCCTTGATCAGGTTTGCGTCTTTGCCACACAGCCCCACCGCCGAGCCGCCCGCTTGGTTCACCAGCGCCACCAGTTCTTTATTCACTCGGCCCACCAGCACCATCTCCACCACGTCCATCGTGGCAGCATCGGTCACGCGCAGCCCGTTTTTGAACTGCGGCTCGATGCCTAGCTTATCTAACCAGGTGTTGATTTCGGGGCCGCCGCCATGCACCACGACGGGCCGCAACCCCACGCAGGAGAGAAACACGATGTCGCGGATAACGGTTTCCTTGAGGTTGCTGTCTTTCATCGCCGCGCCGCCGTATTTCACCACCACGACGCGCCCCGCAAACTGCTGAATGTAGGGCAGGGCCTCGCTGAGAACCCGGACACGAGTGGCTTCGGCTTTTTCGATATATTCGCTGGTCAGCATATCTGAGACTGGAGGGGGTATCTGATGGGTCGATTTTTTTGCTCTAAATTTTTTGCTCTAAATTTTTTGCTCTAAATTTTTTGCTCTAAATTTCTTGCTCTGAATCTGATGTGAAGCTTAATCTGCAATTTCAGCTGATGTTTGCTTTGAAAGCAGTTTATAGCAGATTATGACTGGGAAGTGTTGCGCCTTTTGCCGTTCGCTGCGGTCAATTATTGATTTATTGATTTGGAAAATTGATTTATTGATTTGGAAACTGGACGGTGTTGGCATTGAGCGCTTGCTGTCGCCACTGCTCAATCCAAAGCTGGGCTGGGGCGTAGGCAGGGGTGCGCGGGGGAATACCCTTGGCAATGGCGATCGCCCCTTCTAGGCTCTCGGCAGCGGTTTGCTGAGCGATTTGCAAGACCTGATCGCTCCACTCCGCGATCAGGCGATCGGCTTCAGGGCGCTGGGTACTGCTGACGGGAATGCGATCGGCGGTTTGGATGGCGGAAATCAGCATTGAGGGCGTGCCTGCGCTGGCAGCGCTCTGGGCAAGCTGGAGGGTGGAGCGATCGACGGACGCAAAATCTCGCGGGTTGCCCTCAGCAGAAGGACTAGAAGTGGAGGGTGCAGGCACGGTGCGGAGGGTAGACGGCAGCCTGTTATCTAGCACCACCGGGTCAGACGGGCGCGGCGTAAACACGGGCACGGTTTCAACAACGGGCGGGGCTTGCAGGGCAGTCAACTGCTGCTGCCAGGTCTGAATGCGATCGCGGGCTTCGGCAGACAAAGCACGACCGGAACCAATCTGGCGAGCGATGCTGATGGCAGCTTGCAGCGAGTCGGCATCGCCTGCGCGGGCAATTTCTTCGGCCTGGGTCAGGGTGGGGCGGTCCTCCCGTAGCTCGATGTCGGTCGTCCAGCGGCTAGCTAGGCGGCGAGCTTCGCGGCTGCGGGGGTTGCCCTGGGGAATGTTGTTTAATTCGGCGATCGCCGCTCGTAAATCGCTCACCGTCCCCAGATCTGCGTATTGCTGGGCGCGGGCTAGGTGCGTCAGGTCTTGTAGCTCGGCACGCCAATAGCTGATTAACTGCTGGGCTTTGCCATAGAGCGGGCGATCGCGCCGGATGCGGAGTGCCTGGGCGATCGCCGCCTCAATATCCGACGCGCTGCCATCCCACGCCTGGGCCCGCGCCTGAGCCAGCGCCGTAAAGTCCTGAATTTCTGCCTGCAATCGCGCTCCTTCGGGAATCTTGCGAACCAAATCCATCGCGCCCGGCAGGTCGCGCCGACTTAGATATTCGTCCGCCAGGTTCAGGACATCTTTGCCCAGACTGTTCAGCAACCGCTGGGCAGCAGGATAAGCAGGGCTGGTCTTCTTGATCTCCTGCACTAGGGCGATCGCCGCCAGCAGGTTACTCGCGCCGCCGCGCCGCGCCATCCGGCGGATTTGCGCCAGTTTACTGCCGTCTTCCCGCGAAGCGGTGACCAGATCCACCATCTCTTGATATTTGGTGGTTTTCCAATACTGGTTGTCAATGTCGAGTAGCTTCACGGCCAGATCAAAGGCCTTGGTGGGGTCGTTGTCAAACAGCGCCTCTTCTGCCTGCTTGTAAAGCGCTTCGGCAGTTTCCCAGGTTTCCTTCCAAGACTGAACCCGCTGCTCGACCTGGGCAAAGGCGGGCGTGTTGTCAGGAATGCGCTCGGCGATGGCGATCGCCCCCTGCAAGTCGCCCTTGTGAAAAGCCTTCTCGGCCAGTTGCAAAATATCGTCCGACCACTGCGCGATGTAGCGATCGGCTTCGGGGCGCATGGCGTGGTTAGGCGGCAGCGTGTTTACCAGGGCGATCGCCTCCAGCAGGTCGTCCACCGTTTGCTTATTCGACGCAAGCTGGGCGCAGTAAATCCGCAACGAAGCCGAGGCCGTGGGCCAAAAAATCGACGGACAGTTGGGCAATGCAGGCAGCTTAAACAGCAGCGCCGCCGCCAGCACCCCCGCCCCAATGCAGCCCGTCGTCGCCACCAAAACCCAAAGCTGCCAGCTTGTAAAAAATCGCGCTAGAGGACTGGGGGTCTGTGTTGTGGGCTGGGCCTTGGATTCATCGGCTGGCAGGGGGGCGAGTGTCTGAACCTGGGGCGATTGCAGAGCCGAAGACACGACCCGTAGGGGAGGCTTAGCAGGTGGGGGTGTCCTGCTGCTGGCCCCACCGCCGACCTCATTGCTGAAGGGGCGATTGCGCCGAGTAGCCTCACCCCGACCACGCAACTCTTGCCAACCCGGTTCCCGCGGCTGAGCCTCTGCGGGGCGGGCACTCCGGGTGTGGCCCCGACGAGTCCTTGCATTTTGGGAGGCAGGCGGACGACTCGGAAGGCGACGCACCTTATCCGCCTCTCCGTCTCCTGATGCCTGTCGGTTTCTCGTCATGCCCTACCTTCTGTCTGACCTTTTTCTCAAACTTTTTCTCAAACTTTCTCTAAATCTATTTCTAAACCTTCTATTTCTAAACCTTCTATTTCTAAACCTTCTATTTCTAAACCTTCTATTTCTAAACCTTCTATTTCTAAACCTTCTACAGTCCGGTGCTGCGATGGGGGCAGCCCTCTGGCAGTCGCCATTCTAATCCATCCAGGCTAACCTGTTCCAGAGAATAGCGGAACTCTACCCGATTGACTGGATAGGTGTTCTCGCAGGGTATGGCTTTAACAAATACACTGTTCCAGAGAATAGCGGAACTCTACCGGATTGACTGTCAGCTTGCTCACCTGACTCAGCCCGTCTCCAGAGTAGACACCGACTCAGCAACCCTAGAGGCGATCGCCCCAAGCCCATGCCTCCCTCCTCCTCTCGCAAAGGCGCTTTGAATCAAGCGATTAACTGTCAGAGGTTCTGCATACGCAGTTTTGCATACGCAGTTTTGCATACGCAGTTTTACATACGCATAAGCTCGCAATTCAGAATCGCCTATCCAAAACTGCAAATCCAAAATCAAGAATTGCCATAAGTCCTGATTCTAAGAGATTTTGGGCGAACGGCCACTGGCAGATACAGACTGAAATCTAAATAGATAGGGAATCCGCAACTGCACACTCAGGCGACATAGCAACAGAGACGCGCCCAGCCCAGCCGCCGTGCCCACAATGACGTGAATGATGGGCTGGTCAAGGTGCAGCCCTTGTTGCAGCAAAATCCTGGCGGCGGCGGTGAAAATCGTGTGAGCTACGAAAATTTCTAAGGAGCATAGCCCCCAAGCTTGCAGAAAGGAATACTGCTGGAGAGGCTGGAGATAGGCAGCAAGTGACAGACTGGCAACAATGCCCAACACTGCCAATGGAAACAGCCAGGATTCGAGCTGGGTCAGCCCGACGATAGCGGCCAGGGCAATCAGACCAAACCCACAAAAAGCGCTGGGCAACAAAATCGAACGCTGCACCTTGTCGAACCGCTCTACCCAGTCCACCCCGCTGGCGATCGCCCCCAGAGCAAAATAAATCCCGTTGAGCCGCATCATATATAGCACTGGCCACGGGCCGAGGCTGAGGTCAATCATCTCGGAGGCAAACAGCAGCGCAAACCCTACAAAGCAGACCGCAATGGGCATTTCCAGCTTTCGCAGCAGCACATAAAAGAGCCACACTGCAAACAAGACGTAGAGAAACCAAAACTGCAAAATGGGGAGATAGAGAATGCGCCAAAGGCTACTCAAGGGTTGGTCACTAATGCCCGCCAAATGGCGCAACGTTTCCTGAATCACTGACCACAAGAAATAGGGGTAGGCGATCGCCCGCAGTTTACTAGAAACCAGTGCGCCCCATGATTTCGAGACAGAACGCTCCGCCAAGTACCCAGAGAGAAAAAAGAACAGGGGCATGTGGAAGGCATAGATCCACTGGTCGAGAATTTGGGTCAGTGCGTTTTCTTCTAGAACAGGGCCAACCAGTCCCCGAAGAACATGCCCCAGAACGACTAGAAAAATACCAATGCCCTTTGCGAAGTCAATCAGGGCAATGCGCTGGGGCTGGGCGACGGCAGCAGATGGGTTAGCCGCTGGCCGATCGAGTGCAGAGGTGCCGGGACGGTTCATGTTACCCACGTATCAAGTTGATTCAAGTTGATTCAAGTCGATTCAGGTTGATGAACGGGATGCCCATCAGGGCTGACCATTGGGGCTGGCAAATGACAGCAAAGACGCAGCAGATACAGCAGACACAGCAGATACAGCACAGTCGATTGGGAGTCTCGACAAGGTTTTGGTCAGGGGCGATCGCCCGCCAAGTGCTTCCGCCAGGTACGTAATTTCCCTGGGATTAACCTACGTATATCTACAGTCCCCCCAGATTCTAGAGGAAGATCGCAAGGGAGCAAAATAGCCTGCAAAACAATTTGCTGAGCAATAGACGCACAGCCAATGGGCCGCAATCATCGCAGCCGGACCGTAGCAAAAAATAAAAAGCCGTCAAAAAAACCAGGCCACCTAAAGATTTGGCAACCTGGTCTGGCATCTATTCTCCTAAGCGACGCTACAGACGCTACGAATGAAATTGTCGAGGGCTTTACTTAGACTTCTTGCGTGAATGGTGGCGCGGCGGCACCGCGCCACCATTTACGCCCTCAAAACAGTATTCATGCAAGAGGTTTAGTGTTGAGGGCTTTGCAGACCCTCAAAGGGCAAACCAAAATCGCAACTCCAAAATCGAGACATCGAGATAATGATAGGCATTGAGCGATAGGCGAACTGGTTTTGAAACAAAGCGGCAACAGCTAGCCCACCGATTCGGTTTGCAACTCTTGAATCAACTGCTCTAGCTCATTGCTGCTGGCTCGATAGACCTCGTTACAAAAATGGCAGGTCGCTTCTGCGCCGTCGTCTTTGGCGATCATGTCGCGCAGTTCTTCTTCACCCAACAGCTTGAGTGCGCCCAGCATCCGGTCAAACGTGCAGCCACAGTGAAACCGCAGCATCTGGCGTTCAGGCAACAGTTCTAGCTCCATATCGCCCATCAAGTCTGTAAAGATCTGCGGCAGGTTCTTTCCCTCATTGAGCAGACTGGTAAAGCCAGATAGAGCAGCCAGCCGAGATTCCAGCTTTTCGACCAGGGCTTCGTCGCGGGCCGCCTTGGGCAACACCTGCACCAGCAGCCCACCCGCTGCCGTCACGCCGTCCGGATCGACAAACACGCCGACCAGCAGCGCCGAGGGCGTTTGCTCCGATGTTACTAAGTAGTTGGCCACGTCTTCGCCAATCTCGCCCGACACCAGTTCCACCGTGCTGGAATAGGGATAGCCAAAGCCAATATCGCGCACGACGTAGAGAAACCCTTCGGAACCGACTGCCGCACCCACATCGAGCTTTCCTCGATGATTGGTGGGCAATTCTACATCGGGATGTTGCACATAGCCGCGCACCGTGCCGTCTAGCCCTGCATCGGCAAACACTACGCCCAGCGGCCCATTGCCGCGCACGCGAATATTGACCCGTGATTCGGGGCGCTTCATGCTGGAGGCCAGCAGTAGCCCGGAAACCATCGTCCGTCCCAGAGCAGCAGTGGCAACGTAGGAGAGCTTGTGGCGCTGGCGGGCCTCTTCGGTGAGGCGGGTGGTAACTGCGCCCACGACCCGAATGCCGCCTCCGGCTGCGGTTGCCCGCACGAGCTGATCTGCCATGTTGAAATACTTCTTAATATGCACTTCTATTTTACCGATTTGGGGGCGAGTCGGGTTAGATGAACCCTTCGTCAGGAATTCATGATTTTGCCCGGAGTGTCGGGCTAAGATTGGAAAAACTCTGGGTGATCCATTCAGTGGCTTAACGGAGTCTAAAAGTTTGAATAGGTCTAAAGTTTGAATAAGCCGTATAAATAGCTCCATCAATCACTTCTGAAAGGCGAATCCCTGCACTCTCAAAGTGTTTGGGGGGTTGGGAAACGACCGGATCAGGGTCTTTAAGACTTGAATCTATCTGTATGAATGCGGATGCAAGCGCTTGAAGTGGAAATATCCACTGGATAAGCGACTGGATGAGCGACTGGAACTAGCAAAAGAAAACGCAAGTTCGCTGGGGCACTGAACGGCGATCGCCCCAGTCTATACACCGGTCAGCATCCATCTCGATATCCATCTGTTCGTGCTGTGTGTAAAACGGCTGTTCGTAAAACGGTTTTTGCTGTCCTGGCACTGGGCTGACAGCAGGCTATAGACACTGAGCTTGCTCCTGTGCTTCTCTATCCCTGGATCTCTGGATGATTAGTGTGTTCTCTAAGCGCAAAAGTGTGCTGCCAACCCCAATTTCTTCTGCCGTGATTCAAGATCGCATTTTGGCCGCGATTGACGTAGGGACGAACTCGATCCACATGGTGGTGGTCAAGATTGACCCGACGCTGCCTGCATTCACCATCATCAACCGAGAAAAAACGACAGTGCGCCTGGGCGATCGCGATCGCACGACGGGCAACCTGACTCAAGCGGCCATGCAACGGGCGATCGCCACGCTGCGCCGCTGTCAGGACATTGCTCAACTGCACCACGCCGAGGCGATCGTCGCCGTAGCCACTAGCGCCGTGCGCGAAGCCCCCAACGGGCGCGACTTTTTGCAACTGGTGGAAAACGAACTGGGGCTAGAGATTGACCTGATTTCGGGACAAGAGGAAGCGCGGCGGATTTATCTGGGCGTGTTGTCGGGGATGGCGCTTAACGAGCAGCCCCATGTCATCATCGACATTGGCGGCGGCTCCACAGAACTAATCCTGGGCGATGGGCACGAGCCGCGCTGCCTGACCAGTACTAAAGTCGGCGCAGTGCGGCTGACGACGGAAATGGTCAGCACTGACCCGATTAGCAGCAGCGAGTTTAACTATCTGCGGGCTTATGTGCGCGGAATGCTGGAGCGATCCGTAGACGAACTGCTCAGCAAGGTTCGCGCTGGGGAAACGCCGCGCCTGGTGGGAACCTCTGGCACGATTGAGACGCTAGCGGCCCTACACGCCCGCGAACACACAGGCACCGTGCCCGATCCGCTGCATGGCTACCAAATTCCCCTGGCCGACCTGCGCGACATGGTGAATCGGCTGCGCCGCATGACGATCGCTGAGCGGATGGCGCTGCCAGGAATGTCGGATCGGCGGGCCGAGATTATCGTGGCGGGGGCGCTGATTTTGCAGGAGGCAATGGAACTGCTGCGGCTAGACTCGGTGACGATTTGCGAGCGATCGCTCCGGGAAGGTCTCGTCGTGGACTGGATGCTGACCCACGGGCTGATCGAAGACCGCCTGCGCTTCCAAAGTTCCATCCGCCAGCGCAGCGTCCTCCGCGCCGCACAAAAATATCAGGTCAACCTGCCCTATGCTGAGCGGGTCGCCACCTTTGCCCTCAGCCTGTTCGACCAGACCTATGGCGTGCTGCACAACTGGGGACATGAGGAGCGGGAACTGCTGTGGGCGGCAGCGATGCTGCACAACTGCGGCCACTTTGTCAGCCACGCTGCCCACCACAAGCACTCCTATTACCTAATTCGCAATGGCGACCTGCTGGGCTATACGGAAATCGAGATCGAGGCGATCGCCAATCTGTCGCGCTATCACCGCAAGAGCTGTCCCAAAAAAAAGCACGACAACTACCGCAGCCTGACCACCAAAAAGCACCGCAAAATCGTCGAACAGTTGCACACGTTGTTGCGGATAGCCGTCGCCCTCGATCGTCGCCAAATCGGGGCGATCGACAGCATCACCTGCGAGGTGATTCCCGACCAGCAGGAATTTCGTCTGCTGATTCACCCGGCCCATCCCAACGACGACTGTTCGCTAGAACTGTGGAGCCTGGACGGCAAGAAAGGCTGCTTTGAGGAAGAGTTTGGGCTGAAGGTGGTGCCTAAGCTAGTGCCGCTGGTATCCGAATAATGCTGGTATCCGAATAATTCAGTCCAGGTAATTGAGACCAGCAAAAGCCTAAATCTCAACCACCACAGGCGTATGGTCGCTGGGCTTTTCTAGCTTGCGCGGCGCTTTGTCAATGATGCAGCTTTTGGCTTCGGCATAGAGTGGTGGGCTGAGGTAGTGGTGGTCGATGCGCCAGCCTAGGTTGCGGCGAAAGGCGGCAGCGCGATAGTCCCACCAGCTAAACTGCCCTTCTTCTTGATTAAACTTGCGAAACGCATCGGCCAGCCCCAGGTCGAGAATCGCCCGCAACGCCTGCCGCTCGGCATCGGTGGCCATGACTTCTTTTTCGCGGCCTTTGGGGTCGTGGATGTCGCGGTCTTCTGGCGCAATGTTGAAATCGCCGCAGACCAGGAGTCTGGGATTTTCCGCCAGCAGCGTTGCCAAATACTCGCGCAACACCGCCAGCCAGCTTAGCTTGTAGGTGTATTTGTCGCTGCCGACGCTGGAGCCGTTGGGCACATAGAGGTTCACGATGCGAATCCCGTCAAGTACGCCCGTAATCACCCGCTTTTGCTCGTCAAACGGAGCGGCGATCGCCCCTCCCAGCACTGGCTCAAACCCACAGCTTACCCCTTCTAGCGGCGTTTTGCTAATCAGCGCCACGCCGTTGTAGGACTTTTGCCCAGAGACGTAGCAGGTATAGCCCAGGTCGGCAAACGCACCCAGCGGAAAGTCGGCATCCACCACCTTCGTTTCCTGGGCGCACAGCACATCAACAGGGTTTTCTGTCAGCCAGTTGACGACGTGTTCCAGGCGAGTGCGGATGGAGTTGACGTTCCAGGTGGCAATCTTCATGGGGCAGATGGGAAAACGAGGGAAGGGGTGATGAGTAGTTTACTCCATCACTCTGTCACTCTTTCGTCACTAAACCTCTTGCATGAATGCTGTTTTGAGGGTGTGAATCGTAGCGCGGCGGTACCGCGCCACGATTCACGCAAAAAGTCTACTCTTTTGAATGTCGTTTGTTGACTGTCATTTGATGATTGTGATGATTGTCGCCTGAGCGTCTTCGATTTGCCGTAGACAGGCGAATGGCGATTGCCTCCAAGGATTCAGAGGAAACTGTTTCTAAACCGTTTCCCAAAAGACTTGGAAAACTACGCCTCACTCCAACCCAAGCCGAGACAATCGCCCAATAAACCACATAGCAAACGAATAATTATCTTGTAACCATCGCCAAACGGGAACTTCAAGGTTCTCCCGGAAGTTTGGTGATAAGCGAAGCTTATCACCAAACCAAAATCACGATCCTGAGGGTTTTGGTTTTGGTGAAAGAGTAGCTTTAGTTACTCTTTCACCAAAAAGCCGGAAGAACCAACTTCAAGGACAGATTAAGACGGGTTTCTGACTGGGTAATAAACGCCTACCTTTCGCTCTTCGTCGCTGACAGTGGCAGACCTCCGATACTGCAAGCCTTGTACCAATACTTCGTCTTCGGTGTTGGGGGAATCAATAACCAACAGTGAGCATGGCGGCGGACGATCTTTGGCAAGCTTTTTGGATGGGTTCCCAACTAGCACAGCACGGAAACTTAAGGGCGATTCAGCTTGCTGCTGGGCGATCGCCCACAGCGGATACTCCCACGAATTTCCGGCAGTAATGAGTCCCACATTCTGGCAGCCATTCGCTCGAATATCCAAAACGGCACTTTCATACAACTCTTTCAGTTTGGGTTTGGATACAAAATAGCGATCCACACGCGGCACTTCATAAATAGCAACCTTAGAAGCTATCCTAAAGAACGATTGAGAAACTAGCGGACGGTTCGCACTAACAAACACGCATGGCAACGAGCAAACCACCAGCAAGGCCGCGAGACAAAACACCCTGGAAAACTTCATCAAATAACAATCAAGGATCGCCCCCACAAACGGAGCGACGAGAACAAAAAAAGGCAGATGCAGTCGAGATATCCACGGCTGCCATGCAATCAGAATATTAAAAATAAAAAGAGTAAATAAAGCGCTCAAAAGATAAGCACTTCGACTGCTGCTCCGATTCTTGCTGTGAAGGAAATACAGGAAAAGAGTAATCAGCAGTAAGACCAGATGAATCGGGTTTCCCGTAATATTCTCACTGAAAAATAGTGGATCTTGAAACCGAGTGACGGGCAGCCTATATTCCTGACCCAAAAGCGTTGTTCGAGGATCATTGACACTCAAACCTAAAACACTTTGATGAAGCCAAATAACAACCTGTTCAGTGACCTCATTCAAAGGCTGAAAAGGCAGCACTAAATGAACAGATATCCCCCTTAACAAGTTTGAGAGGAAACCTGCGACTGTAAAAAGATGATTTCGGGTAGCACTCCCCGAAACACCCAGAGGTGTTCCAAATGCATGAATATTGCGCCACCAATGCCCGGCATTCAAAAGCACGACAGGCGCATTTATCAAAATTGCTATTAAAATTGCCCTCTTCCAGAAACGCCCCCCAGAACGAATACACGCATGTCCGAGTAGGCAGATAGCAAACACCCAAAAAGGAAATGTATAGATGTAGGCCGTCGCCTTTGTGAGCAACGCCAGCCCCATGCTTGCTCCCGCTTCCAGCAGGAGTCTAGTATCACCTGGACGCGCCCAAAGCAGCCAGACATTGAATGCAAAACAGATTGACCAATAAGCAACTACATAATCGTTCTGCGTGGTCACAGATTGCAGCAGCCCCATTGGAACCGTGAGACAAATTACAGCGGATAGAACCTGTCCCCACAATCCCGCGCCCAACTCCTGAGCCATCAGAGACACGGCTATCAAACACCCAATCATGCTGAACCACTGCACAAGGTTGGCAAACTGATCCCCCCCACTAAGCACCTGCAAGTGCAAGATGGCAAATCCAGACCAAGGAGGCGAATCAATCTGCCTCAAGTTATGAGTTGGATAATGCCAGACAGATTGGTTGTGAATCCAATTGACCACACGGCTCATGTGGTAGGTCATTGAGTCCCAGTTATTCGGTGGAACTGAAACTGCCAGAAAAAAAGTCGGAACTAGAATCAGAAAAAAACTGGTCAGCGCAATAAGCAAAACGGGCTTATTCGCAATACACTGAAGCCAAAGTGATTTGAATTGCGGTTTGAATTGCGTTCGCCGAAACGCAAGCAATAAAAGCAATAAAAGAACTCCAGCGAGTAAAAGCCACGCAGCGAAAACCCAGCCACGGGTCAGCAAATTCAATGCGCTCAGCAATTCTGTGATCACTGTTAGCGCAACAGAGAAATAGATGGAAGCCGAGAGAAAAGAACGCCTCCAGCATGAATATTTAAGCCTATATAAAAATAGGCATACAAATACAAAAGGCAAGATTAGATACATATCAAAAAGCATCACACGAGGCTGCGATTACCAAACCATATCATGCCTGCCGACTCAAGTTATCAAGATTAGCAGCGGAAATTGACAACACATTCAATCAGGTTAAGCGGCTTCGTGATAGCTGGAACATAGCGTCCCATAGACAACTAGTGCTGTAGTTCTTCAACTTTAGCAACACAGCCGCCTCATCTCGTATATGCATCTATATGCATCTATATGCATATAGATGCATATACGCTGACATACTCCCTCACTCTCTCACTACTAGTTCCAAATTGGGTGGCATGGAAAGGCTCACAGGCGGCTTGGGCTGGGGGGCGGTGAGTTGGAGGGTGATGTCGGTAATGCCGAAGGCGGCTAGCAGGGAAGATTGCAGGGTTTGCAGGAGGCGATCGCGCTCCATACCATCCTGTGAGTTCACGCTGAGGTGGGCGGTGAGGGCGATTTGGCCGGGGGCGATCGCCCACAGGCGCAAGGTTTCGACCGC